>DATGYA010000741.1:0-3704 GCA_035298405.1 Kamptonema sp.
AATAGCGCTTTACGAGTTTTTATTTAAAACCAAGCTAGCAATAAAGTCAACTTTTCGACCGGATAGTAAATAAACCTCTCTCTGAAAAGGAGAGAGGTTTAGAGAAAGGTCAAAACTAATTTAAGCTTTTTCTTGGGAGAATTTTTGCCGTTTTCCTATGCCGATTGCAGGCAAAATCTTATATTTTAAGTAGCTGCCAGCAGCGACAAATAAAGCGATGATCGCCGCACCAATGCCTACCGGACTGGGAAGCCAAAAAACGGCCTCTAAATGATTAATTTCACCAGGCTTAAGTTTCCAAACTAATTGGTTGCCGGGTGCGATACTGGGACTAATCGCATTGGTGACATTCTCAATACTTTTAGCGAGCCAAGGCGTTCTCAAGCTAAATGCTAATTCCAAAAGCGGGCCGGGACTGATGAGAACATTGGCGTTAGTGGAAAGGAGAGAGAGCGATCGCAAATCCAATTCCAAAGTCAACCGATTTTTTAGAAAGAATACAAAATTATTTTGATTAACACTAAGGTGGCATCCAAACTTAGGTAAATCTGTCTCAACTGAGTTAGTATTCTGAAAACTTTGCTCCTCAAATGGATTAAAAAATTTATTGAACTTTTCCTCTAACTCAGAGCCATTATTAAAAGGAATTCTGACTGCAACTTCGCTCTCCGACAGCCGCTTAGTTCTTCCTTGTAGCGCTCTCACGCGCTGGTCTATACTATCTAACCATTCCCGGACTGTGTCGCCGCTAAAGCTAGTCAGTCTTTCCCCCAATTGGATATGCTGGACGATTTCCCCGTGAGTTTGACTGTCGAAGTTGATGCCGACATCGTAATTCACACAGCCCCCTAGCATTGTTAAGAGGCAAAAGGCAAAAGGCAAAAGAAATAGAATGTGTTTTTTTCTTTTCCCTGTTTCATAACTATTTTTGGGTTCTTCCATATTTTCCTTCCCCTTTTTACGCTTTAATATTAAGTTTGGTTGATTAACGAGATTGTGGCCGGGGCGGGTTTATAAAATTGGTAGGCGATCGTCAAGTATCTTGGGGAACCCGCCCCTACAGAATTTGACAGGATACAAGTCCGATATTATATATCTGACTGAATCAGCTCCGACAAAACTGTTAATTTTGTCGGGAGGCGACACTTAACTGTTGAAACAACATACTTGGCAAATATGCGCCGCCGCCAACCCATTCCGGTTCACTGCTTAAATCTGCCAAATTTTTAAAGGCTTCAAAAATACTGCCTGCGACCATTGTATTCTTGACGCGACCGACAATTTGACCTTTTTCTACCTTGTAGCCTAAGTCTAAGTTGACCGAAAACTCGCCTGCTAACTCGTTAGATTGACCTGCACCTAAAACTTGATCGATTATTAAGCCTTCTTCGATGCTGGCGATCAATTCGCTGACAGGGGTGTTTCCAGGGGTAATGCAGAGGTTGACTAAATCGGGGTTGGGGCGAGATAGTCCGCCTCGAAAACCATTGCCTGTAGATTTTACACCTGCGCGTGCTGCCCAACGGCGATCCCAGTAAAATCCCATGACTGTGCCGGAGTCTATTAAGACTTTGCGGGTGGTGGGAGTGCCTTCGTCGTCAAAGGGACAGGCGGAGGGCCCGATGGTGGGGTCTTCAAATAGGGTGAAGCGTTTGTCAAAGAGGGTTTCGCCTACTTTGTCAATTAAGGGAGAGGCTTTCTGGACGACTACTTGCCCTGAGAGGATGGTATCAAATAAGCTGGCGAGGGTGCTGGCGGCGGCTCTGGGGGTGAATAATACTGGGTAGGAACCGCTGGCGATCGCGACTGTATTTTCTGCCCATTGATATTTTTGCAGAAGGGTTTTGAGGATGTTGTTGGTGTCTAAGGGGCGATCGCGCGCGACATCGTAGCTGTAAGCTTGCAGAAAATCTTCGCCTCTGACTAAATTGCCGGAAATACTACCGCTGACTATTTGGCTAGACCTTTCTGCATAGACATCTCGTGTAGTGGCTATTTTAACGCGACCTTTGCGGACGTGAAAGCCGACATCTACGAGAATATCTGGATTGTAGGCGTGAACTTTTTCGATTAGATCCTTGCCAATTTCGACTAATTCTGAAGTCGGCGGAGGAGTGTAGGTAGTTTCTGGGGCAGTCATCTGGAAGTTGTCGGCGAGTTCAAACTCGGCGCGATCGCCTATTTCCGCAGTTTGGATAGCCGCGTCTACCAAGTCTTCTAAGCGCGTTAAGTCTGTGGAACTGGCAAAACCGAGTTTACCATTGTGAATCAGCCGCAGTGCAACGCCTTTGAGGGCTTTAGTTTGCAGGGATTTGAGGCGATTATTTTCAAATTCTATGGGGGTGTCTTGGCTTTCCAAGTAGTAAACTTCAGCGGCATCTGCTCGCGCAGTTGCCAGTTTCAATATCTTTTGTAGGGTGGAATCGCTCACGATCGCGTTTTTTGTTGTGGATCTCTATTATTTTATTTTAGGCGCGATCGGGTGGAAGGTTGAGGGAACTGGGATTTATAGCTAGGTACGTACCTAAAGACTAAAACTTCCCTGGTTATAACAATTCCTCGATCTACAGCTAGAGATTTGACCCCCCTGTAGTCCCCCCTTGGCAAGGGGGGACGGCGAAGCCGGGGGGTAGAGATTTGTAGTCATAGCTTTAAGAATTGGTATTATTCCTTTACCTGAACTATTTCGCAGCGATCGCACAGTCCGAAAAACTCCAGGGTGTGATAATAAATCTTGAACGAGTGCAACTTTTGTAACTGCCGTTCCAATTCGTGAACGGGACATTCGTTAATGGGAATCGATGACCCACATTCCAGACAAGTCAAGTGGTGTTGGTCTTCCTGCACTACACTGTAGAGCGACTCCCCAGTACCTAATGTCCGCACCTGAATCACTCCCTCCCGCTTTAAGACATCCAGGGAACGGTAAACTGTTGCTAAACCCATGCTCTGGTCGCTGTTACGCAGTTCTGAGTATATATCTTGAGCGGAAATTGAGCGGTTCAGGGTCTTGAGCAGGTTTAAAATACGCTCCTGGCTGCGGGTGTGCTGGGTTCTCATGGTCGCTGTTGTTGATCTGCTTGAGTCTAAATCTTTCCTTGCTTCTAGGCTAGCTCAGTTCGGGAAAGAGCGGGGCGCTGGATTTTATGCGATCGCGAATGACTTATGGCTCAACGAGCGGATAATATTTGGTAATGTTAACTTTCAGTCTAAATTGACATCAGAAATTACTGTGACTCAGAAATATCAGGCTCGAATCTATGTCACCCTCCGCCCTTCGGTTTTAGACCCTGCTGGCACTGCTGTACAGTCTGGTTTGCAACACATGGGTTATGACAATGTTGAGCGGGTTAGGATTGGTAAGTACATTGAACTGACTCTCTCTTGCGCTGATGAAGGTGCTGCCCGCCTTGAACTTGACCGTATTTGCGATCAACTGTTAGCTAATCCTGTGATTGAGAATTATAGTTTTGATTTGACAGAATTAGCGGTTAACCGTTAACCGTTAACCGTTAACCGTTAACCGTTAACAATTAACAACTAACAACTAACAACTAACAATTATGAAATTTGGTATTGTTGTTTTTCCTGGTTCAAATTGCGATCGCGATGTGGTTTGGGTGACTGAAGGGTTGCTCAATCAGCCAACTCGCATGGTTTGGCATGAGGAAACAGATATTTCTGACCTAGATGTGGTGGTACTT
>DATGYA010000742.1:0-4847 GCA_035298405.1 Kamptonema sp.
GGGTAGGGCGATCGCTTGTAGGAGAGTTGTCTTCCCGCTGCCATTATCACCAAGTACCAAAAATCTGTTGCTAACTTCATCTAGGGTTTTGTTTTTGAAAGAAACTTCAAGATGATCAAATAACTTGAAATTTTGAATAGAGATAGACTCTACTTTCATAGGATGACATCTCCAGTTAAGCGATCTGATATTTTAATATAGTTAATGCGATCGCGCACTTGTTGACCCACTACCACTTTACCCTGAGCGGCATCCTCAATATAGAGTAAACTAGGAATTAGAGGCGGGTTTTGCCCAGAAATCAGCGATAAACACGGTAATTTCAAGGTTTCCGGCTGCTGGGAGGCTTGATTCCAGCGAGCGATTACGGTGTTGCTAGTGCCAAAGTCAATTGCGATCGCCATTCAGTCATTACGCAGCAAGTCGTGACTAGATCATACTAAGGTATGTAGCCACCCAAAAGCAAACCGGATATTTTTAATTATATTGATGAATAATATTTCAAAGTTTCTTCAACAGAAATTTGGCTATTATCAATCACCCCCACCACAATCACCCCCACCCCCATCTCCACTACCGCAATCTCCGCTACTGAAATCTCCACCGCCAAAATCTCCGCTACTGAAATCTCCGCTACTGAAATCTCGGCCAACATCTCTGCTATCGCAATCTATGCCCCCTTTACCTCTTACAATAATAAAAGGCTTGGGATGAAGTATGTTGTCAAGAATTTGGGCGAAAAACTTAAACATCCAAAAAACCGACCATAGAAAAAATAATAAACGGATAAATGCCTCTAAAGTAAATGCCTTCATACTTTTACTTACTCCCTAATCTACTGTGCCTATTAGGAGTTAGAGACTGACTCTAGTCTCTAAGAAACTTGAGGTCAGTGATATCTGTCACACCACCAAAATAAACTCTAAGTTATTAATCTTGAAATCCTCTACCTTTAGGTTAAGTCTATTATCACTCAAGAATGAGATAAAAAATACAAAAAATGCTTACTATAGATTTTCATAATATAAACAACCTTACTTACAGGGAGGGTAATCATGAGTTGGATTATTACTGTTGTAGAGCCGCCTTTTCATACTAGCTATTTTAATATTGAGGCTTTTTTGTCTCTCGCTAAAAGTTTTATAAAGAGGATTTTTCAAAGCTCTAGTGGTAGTCAAAGTCCGATTTCCTCCTGTTCTCAGGCTAACTCAGAAATCCCACCCTCAATTTCTTCCCTAAAGCAGAGCGAAGAGCGATTGAGATTAGCATTGAAAGCAGCTAACGCAGGAGTCTGGGATTGGCAAATCCTAACGGACAAACTAATCTGGTATCATCACACCGAACAGCTATTAGGTTTAGCACAGGGTATTTTTCAAGGTAACTGCGAAGCATTTCTCGAATATATTTATCAGGAAGACCGCCAATTTGTACGCCAAGCTGTAAATTTGGCGGCTCAAGAAAAAAAAGGTTGCGAGCTTGAATTTCGAGTTGTTTGGAGTAATAAAAGCATTCATTGGATGTCTTTAAAAACTAAATTTTTTACTGATGAAATAGGGCAAAGTGCGCGACTAATAGGAACAACAACCGATATTACACAACGCAAAATTGCAGAAATAGCTCTTTACCAGCAGACAGAGAGAGAGCGTTTAGTGAGCACGATCGCCCAGCGCCTCCACAGAGGTTTAGAACGCCAAATTAAAGACCGCACAGCCCAATTGCAACAAGCTCTTGACTTTGAAGCAATGCTGAAGCGAATTACAGATAAAGTTCGCGACTCCCTCGATGAAAACCAGATTTTACAAACCGCTGTTCAGGAACTAGGAATAGGATTAGGAGTAAAGTGCTGTAATACTTCACTATATGACCTCGACGCAGATAACTCAACGATCTGTTGCGAGTGGACTACCTCGATGTTTTCAGATCGAGGGCGTGTAGCTTTAATGGCAGATTACCCAGAGATTTATCAGTTGCTTTTGCAAGGTCAATATTTACAATTTTGTAACATTATTCCCAATCCTGTGCGTGGTAAAGTGGCAATGCTAGCCTGTCCGATTTTTGACGATCAAGGAGTTTTGGGCGATTTGTGGTTAATTAATGATAAGGAATATGGATTCCGGGAGTTAGAACTACGAATGGTGCAGCAGGTAGCAACTCAGTGCGCGATCGCCATCCGCCAAGCTAGACTCTACGAAGTAGCACAAGCACAAGTCAAAGCTTTAGAAAAACTCAACTGGCTTAAAGATGACTTTTTAAGCACAGTTTCCCACGAACTAAGAGCGCCAGTCGCTAATATGAAAATGGCGATTCGGATGCTAGAAATTTGCATGAATCAAGATCTAGTTTCGCCTCAGCAGCGCCAAAAAGCAATTCAATACTTGCAAATTTTACAGCGAGAATGTGACCGAGAAATCACATTGATTAATGACTTATTGGATCTGCAAAGACTAGAAGCAGGCAGCCAATCTTTAGTATTAGAAACAGTCTCTATTAAAGAGTGGCTGTCGCAACTGATAGAAGATTTTCAAGAACGAGCACAAGCGCGGCAACTCACTCTAATCATCGACATTCCCCAAGCTCAAATACCACCCTTAGTTTCTGATATTTCCAGTTTAGAGCGGTTAATGAGTGAATTATTGAATAATGCTTGCAAGTATACGCCTCCCACCGAGCAAATTGTTGTGAGCATTCGCGCTCAACCCGGTAAAGTTCAACTGAAAGTAACCAACTTTGGGACAGAGATCCCTACGGAGGAGTTGTCCCGGATTTTTGACAAGTTTTACCGAGTTGAAAGTGCTGACCCTTGGAAGCAGGGGGGAACCGGTTTAGGCTTAGCATTGGTCAAGAGGCTGGCAGAACATTTAGGAGGCACAATCGATGTAGAGTCCGCAAATCTTCAAACCACTTTCACTGTAGAATTGCCCAATCAAGGGGTATTCAGTAGAGCTTGATTCGATCGGTTGCTACATTAAAATAAACTACAATTGATAAACTAATCGATGTACAACCAATTCAGACAGGTACGCCCGTGCTAGATGAAAAAGCAAAACAGGCAATTCTACGTAAAATTCCTCACGGACTCTATATCTGCGGTGTCAAGGAAGGTGAAGAAGTCAACGGCTTCACCGCTAGCTGGGTGATGCAATCATCATTTAAACCCCCTCTAGTCGTGAACTGCGTTAAACAAGATTCTAAGTCCCACGCCATGATTAAGTCCAGCGGGGTGTTTGCCCTGAGTTTCCTAGAAGCAGGACAAAAAGAGCTAGCGCAGAAATTCTTCAAGGCTCAGCGGCGTGTTGGCAATAAGTTTGAGGACGTAGAATTTTATCTGGGAGAGGAAACAGGCTGTCCGATCATCTCTGACTCCCTGGGCTACATCGAGTGTAAAGTTGTCGGTGCAGTGGAACACGGGGATCACACCGTTTACGTAGGAGAAGTCCTCGCCGCAGGTGTCCACCGTGAGGGCGAACCCCTGCTACTCGAAAGCACTGGCTGGAATTACGGCGGATAGATACCAGAGGGGGACAAGGAGGGGAAATTCTACAATTCCTTCAATTTGGGAGAAAGTGAAACTACCACTCCCAGAATTTAGAAAAGGTACTCAGCTTAGAAATTCTTCACAAATAGATTGACTGTGGTAGTATCTGGATGGTTTGGAGTGGCTGAGAGATGCCAATCAGCTTGATTCCTGTGGTGGAGGAGAATCCAGGAGTGCTAGATAGGATGTCAGTGGGATATAACGTTTTTGCCCAGCGAGGTCAACCTGAACTTCTTCGTATTGGGGTGATTGGGGTTGGCAATATGGGTCAACACCACACGCGAGTTCTAAGCTTGTTAAAAGATGTGGAACTGGTGGGTGTTTCAGATATTAATGTGGAGCGAGGGATAGATGTAGCCAGCAAGTACCGAGTTCGCTTTTTTGAGGACTATCGGGATTTGCTGAACCACGTAGATGCAGTTTGCGTCGCCGTCCCTACTCGCTTGCACCACGCTGTGGGGATGACTTGTCTCCAAGCGGGAATTCACGTTTTAATTGAAAAACCAATAGCCGCAAGCATTTCGGAGGCTGAATCTTTGGTGAATGCTGCTGCACAGTCGCACAGCATTTTGCAGGTTGGCCACATCGAACGCTTTAATCCAGCTTTTCAGGAACTTAGCAAAGTGCTAAAGACTGAAGAGTTATTGGCTTTGGAAGCTCACCGCATGAGTCCTTATTCTCAGCGGGCAAACGATGTATCGGTGGTTTTGGATCTGATGATCCATGATATTGACTTGCTACTAGAATTGGCGGCTGCACCAGTGGCTAAGCTAACTGCTAGTGGCAGTCGTGCTTCTGATTCTGGTTATTTAGATTATGTAACGGCTACTTTGAACTTTGCTAATGGGATTGTGGCTACCCTGACTGCTAGCAAGGTGACGCACCGCAAGTTGCGTTCGATTGTGGCTCACTGCAAGAATTCTCTGACGGAGGCAGATTTTCTTAATAATGAAATCTTGATTCATCGGCAAACGACCGCAAATTATGTGACAGATTACGGTCAGGTGCTTTACCGTCAAGATGGGTTAATTGAGAAGGTTTACACTAGCAATATTGAACCTCTCCATGCAGAATTCGAGCATTTTGTCAACTGTGTGCGCGGTGGAAATCAGCCTTCTGTTGGGGGAGAACAGGCTCTGAAAGCTCTGCGCCTAGCGAGTGTAATTGAGCAGATGGCTCTCGACGGTCAAGCTTGGTCGCTGAGCGATTCCGAATACAATTTGAATTCTTCAGCGGTTCAAATTGGTTAACGGTTAACGGTTAACGGTTAACGGTTAACGGTTAACGGTTAACGGTTAACGGTTAACTGTTG
>DATGYA010000743.1:0-2353 GCA_035298405.1 Kamptonema sp.
CTGATCAGGGGACTTGCAGCCGTCGGGCAGACGGTGAAGATGCTTGCGGAGGGTAAATTCGTTGGAATCCCGAAGATACAAGAATCCCCTGGCTTCTAGCCGTGGGGAGTGTTGTAAATATTTATTAAATAAATACCCAGATATACCCATTAATAGTAAATTGGGTATATGAAATTATCAGATTACGCTAAAAAAGTAGGAGTAAGTTACAAGACGGCACATCGGTGGTGGAAGGCAGGTCAATTAAAGGGCTACCAAATACCATCCACAGGAACAATTATTATTGAGTGTGATGAACCAGTAGAAAAAGATTCTGTGGCGTTAATTTATGCCAGAGTATCATCAGCAGAGGCAAAAGAAAATTTAGAAAGACAGGCTCAAAGACTAACTGAGTATGCGGTAGCAAGAGGTTATCGAGTTTATAAAGTTGTCAAAGAAATCGGTAGTGGACTCAATGATAATCGAAAACTTTTAAGTGGTGCTTTACAGGATGAAAATTATAATATTTTCATAGCTGAACATAGAGATAGAGTAACGAGATTTGGCTTAAATTACATCAAACTTCTATTGGAGGCAACAGGAAAGAAGTTAGAAATTGTCAACGATACACAAAATAGTCAAGATGAACTAATGCAGGACTTAGTTGCAGTGATTACATCATTTGTACAACGAATTTATGGTTTAAGGAGAGCTAAAAGAAAAACAGAGAAATTGATTGCAGAACTAAAGTCTGATGGAGATTTAGATGAAATTAGTTGAACGTCACATTATCAAAAAAGCTCATCAATTCTATCAACAGATAGATGACTTATGTTGGCGTTCTAAAAATCTCTACAATTACGCTAACTACTTAGTCAGACAATCATTTATTTTTGAAGGCAGGTATTTAGATAATACAAAAATATTCCATTTAGTTAAACAACATGAATCTTACAAAGCACTGCCCAGTAAAGTCAGCAATCAAGTTTTGATAGTTTTGCATCGGAATTGGAAATCTTTTCTCCATGCTACAGAAGCTTATTATCAAGACCCTTCCAAGTTTTTAGGTAGACCAAAATTACCAAAATACAAGGATAAAACTCAAGGACGAAATATTCTGATTTATGAATTAGGTGCAATTTCTCAACCAGCTTTGAGAAAAGGCATCATTAAACTATCGCAAACAAATATACAATTTCCCACATCAGCAAGCAATATTAAACAAGTAAGAATTGTCCCCAGATGTGGGCAATATGTCATTGAAGTAGTTTATGAAATGGAGGCTAAACCACAGCAATTAGACCCTAACAGGGTGGCAGGTATTGATATTGGATTAGATAATTTAGCAGCGTTAACTGCTAATCTACCAGGATTTAAACCTGTACTTATCAACGGAAAACCTTTAAAATCAATCAATCGTCATTACAATAAAGTTAAAGCTAAACTTCAATCTCAACTCAAGGGAAATGCTCACACATCTCACCGGATAAATGCACTAACTTGTCAACGGAATAATCAAATCGCCAATTACTTGCATAATGCTAGTAGATGGATTATTAATTATTTAGTTAAAGCCGGAATAGGGACGCTAGTTATTGGCAAAAATGAGCAATGGAAGCAAGAAATAAATCTCGGTAAAACCACAAATCAGACGGCAGTCGCTACAACGGGGGGAACCCCCGCAACGCGCTGCCTCAACTTCGTTAGTATCCCTCATGCTCGGTTTATAGAGCAATTGAAATACAAAGCTGAATTGGTAGGAATTACCGTTTTTATTCATGAAGAATCTTATACTTCTGCGGCTTCATTTTTGGACTTAGACCCCATTCCTGTGTACAAAAAAGGAGAAACATACAATTTTAGTGGCAAGCGAATACAACGCGCTTGGTACAAATCTCAAGATGGTAGGCTGATTCATGCCGATGTTAATGCTAGTCTGAATATTGCTAGAAAAGTAGTCCCTGCGGCCTTTAGCTTAGGGATAGAGGAGCCACTGCGTTGGACGGGTTCCCCGGCTTGAAGCAAGTGGCGTGGTATTGCAGTTTGCCCATTCCGGGTAACACCGGGAAAAGTAGCTTGAGGACATTTGTCCATAAAATTACTAACTGTTGCTTATAGCTCTGTAAGAGCCTACGCAAGAGCGCAAGGACTGGCAATGGTAGATTTTACATCCATATTAAAGATGGCTCGCGCTTTAGATGTAATGATTGAAGATTTGGTGGAAGTGGTGGAGGAGTGATTGGTGATTGGGGATTGGGGATTGGTGATTGGGAGGATAGAAAAAATTATTTTTATTGATCATAATAGTTATTTAGAGCGGATACTGACTGGGTAAGAACAGACAGTGATATTAAAACACAGACATTAGAGGAAT
>DATGYA010000744.1:0-6173 GCA_035298405.1 Kamptonema sp.
GCCTTCATTTTCGCTGCTGTATCTAGATCGGTAATAGTCGTGGTTAATTCAGTAGCAACTGCTCCTGGTGAGATATTAGTCGAACGGATTTCACCGTTTGACTCTAGCCGCAACCCTTCAGAGATCGCTCGTACTGCGTACTTAGTCGCACAGTAAACCGCTGACCCCGAAAACACTTTATGCCCGGCCACAGACGATACGTTAATGATGTGACCAGATTTTTGCTGACGCATAATCGGCAACACGGCAGCAATCCCATAGAGAACGCCCTTGATGTTGACATCGATCGTCCGATCCCATTCTTCAACCTTTACTTGGTCGAGGGGAGAGAGTGGCATCAAGCCAGCATTATTGATTAGCACGTCGATCCGGCCGTAGGTAGTCAAAGTTTCCTGCGCCAAGGATTCCACCTGGGCGCGATCTATGACATCTGTTACTCGATAGCTTGCTGTTCCTCCCGATTTAGCGATCGCGTCAACCAATTCTTTGAGCCGATCTTCGCGGCGGGCAGCTAGCATTAGTTTGGCTCCATTAGCACCAAGTCGCTGTGCTGTCGCCTCACCTAATCCACTGCTGGCTCCGGTGATAATTACTACTTTGTTTTGAATTTCAGACATATCGATTCCTGCGGGTTATTGAGTATGGTGATGAAATATTGGATGCTGAAATCAGCTCAACTCAGCATTATTTAATCAGCTCAACTAGCTTGTAGATTAATCAATGTTTGTGTCCCAGCAGCATCACTAATCTGAACCGCTATCATCACGCCGTTTGAGTCCTGTCCGGTTAAGACTTCAGTTGGTGAATCGATCGTATGAGCGTAAGTCACTTCCTCTCTACCCACTTCAATCACCAAATCATCTCCCTTGCCAGGGCGATCGTAAACCATCGCCATCAAAGGTGCGTTCTTAATCAGTTCTGCATTACCTAGTTCTGAATTGATGATTTCGATGGAAATATGCCGTCCGCGATTACCATCTGAAAACTGATCGAAAAATTCACCCCATCGCTCGCGCGGCACAGATTTGTTGATGTCAATTTTATTTGTCATTATGACTCCTTGTGAAAAAATATTAAAAAGAAAAAGAGCAATAAAATAGTTACTAAGTTTTACTTTCTGGACACCTACCTATGTGCCAGTTGCGTAATTCCTGTCAAGTTTGGTTTCTTTCGTTGTCAACTGAAATTTAACAAAAGTTGCCCAATATAACCTCTACCTTTATGAAGGTTTTAGTAAAACTTAATTGAGGTTTCTCGGTTCTTACCGACTGCTGACTCCATCAGTCATGCGTCCGCGGCTCCCACTTGGATGGATGCGATAGATAGCGATCGCGCTTCTGAACGTCTCTGAACATCAATCCAGGTGCGATCCGCAGGTGACAGCATGGGATTGCGCTCTGCGATCGCGTGCATTACTCGATCGATCTCTGAGTGTTCAGTGAGGCGCGAGACTAGACCATTTACGCTCGCACTCAATAATCTAGCATTATTATTCTCTTAAAAATTTAGGTGATGGGTGGTATTAAAGAGAAATAGTTCACCCTGTACATCTGTCGTTAGGTAGAACTTGGTATTTGTGGATGAGGCAGGATTCAGATCGAATCCGTTAGCATCGGCATTATTAAGTTGAGGTTAGTGATTCCCCATTTCCCATACTCTACTCCCCACTTCCTTTTTCTGTAGCTATGATTATGCTTTGACTGTGCTAATTAGTGATATAATGCTAGGGTCGCGATCGCACTTCTAATGGATTATAAAACAGCTCGCAATTTTTTAATCGATCAGGGATTGGCTCTGGAAACTCAACGAAATCCTGACGCTTTTTTAATGCGTCTCAAACAAGGCAGTGCGCCGATTCCGGGACAAGTGACTAATATATTGTTAGCTCTGAAAGTAGTTTTTGATACTTTGCAAGAAGCCCCGATGTTGGATCGGCAGCTAGTTTATGCACTGCATTTATTTGCAATTGAAAGTGTACGGCTATTTGAAGCAGGAAGTCGCAGCGGAATTTATTGGCCGCCTGTTTTAAAAGAGGATGTAAGCCGAATTGCGATCGCAGTTAAAAATATCTTTTCTGGAGTCTGGCAATAACAACAGTTAACGGTTAACAGTTAACGGTTAACAATTAGGTTCAATTGCTACTTTAATTACTTGGCGATCGCGCATATTTTGGAATACTTGTTCTAAGTCTTTTAACGGGCGGCGATCGCTTACTAGCAATTCAAAAGGAATCCGCCGCGTTGCTAGTAGAGACAAGGCCTCTCGAACATATTTTGGTGTATTGTGAAACACTCCTTTTAGTGTTAATTCACTGTAGTGTAATTGTTCTGTATTGACTGCGATCGCTGTATCTTTTGGACAACCGCCAAATAAATTTACAGTTGCACCCGGACGAGCACAGGCGATCGCACTTTCCCACACAGAAGGGACACCTGTACATTCAATTACTGCATCTGCACCCCAACCATCTGTTAATTCTTTCACCACCGCAGGTATATCCGTCACTTGATGATAATTAAATGCCTTGACAGCGCCTAATTTTTTGCCAATTTCTAGTCTATTATTGTTACCCCCAAACAGAAAAACTTCCGCATTAGGAAACAGAAAATCGCTCTCTTCCCTCTTCCCTCTTCCTTCTTCCTTCTTCCTTCTTCCTTCTTCCTTCTTCCCTCTTCCTTCTTCCCTCTTCCTTCTTCCTTCTTCCTTCAAATCAGCGAGTACCGCCACAAACATTAATCCAATTGCTCCATCTCCTAATACTACAACGCGATCGCCTGGTTTCACATTTGACCTAGCAATTCCATGTAGCACGCAGGCTAAAGGTTCAGTCATTGAGGCTAAAGCATCTGGTAAATCATTAGGAATTGGCAGCAAGTTGTGCTGTACAATTGGCGCAGGAATCTTTAAATATTCTGCAAAAGTGCCATTGTTCCATATCAAATGCGGACAGAGAGAATATTCTTGGCGTTGACAAAAGAAACATTTCATGCAGGGAGCCGAATTATTAGCAACCACGCGATCGCCAACTTGCCAATCTTTCACACCCTCTCCAATTGCCACTATTTGGCCCGCCGCTTCGTGACCAAATAGCGTCGGCGGGCGTAGCATTTTCGCGTGTCCTCCCCGCCGCCAAACTTTCAAATCTGTACCGCAAGTTGTCGCCGCCGCTACTCGAATTACGACTTCACCCGCTGTCGGTGAGGGGTCAGCAACCGTTTCTAGCCGTAAATCTTCTTTACCGTAAAGCACCGCTGCGAGCATCGTTAAATACCTACTATTTTCTCACCCAATTATTTTATAGCAGCGATGTAGTATCGCTAAAATGTTGGGATTATCCCATTTTGTAGTTCTGAAATGTATCTAATTGCTTCTGTGAAAATTGTTGCACACATTGATAAACTGAATGAACGGTATGCAGAACCGCGATCGCGTTCTGTTGAATCGCTACTATTACGATATTACAAATATAGAAACTTGTTACCCAAAATATTATTCTTCCACCCGATAACCCAACTCTGCCAAACGAGTGCGAGACTGTCGCCACTTGGGTTGCACCTTAACAAATAGTTCTAGATGCACTTTACCGTCAATTAACTTTTGAATTTGCTGACGTGCCGCAGTGCCAATTTCCTTGAGCATACTGCCACCCTTACCAATTACAATCCCTTTTTGGGAGTCACGCTCGACATTGATCGTAGCGAGAACGCGGGTAATGGTAGGTGCTTCTTCAACAACATCAATCGCGATCGCCACTGAGTGCGGCACTTCTTCACGAGTAAGCAACAAAATTTGCTCTCGGATCAGCTCGCCCATAATAAAGCGTTCCGGCTGGTCAGTCACCAGTTCCGGAGGATAATAGTAGGGGCCAACCTCCAAATGTTCGATTAATATCCGTTGCAGTTCCTCAACTCCCTCACCCGTCAGGGCAGAAAATTTGACCAGCGGCCACTGCTTAGATTCGGTTAGCTGAGAATATGTGCGATCGAGCTGCTGGACATCCGCCAACGGTTGTTGGTCTGATTTATTGAGACCGACAATAACTGGGGTTTCGGTGTTGACTAATAGATCGACAATGTAGCGATCGCCCCCCCCAGCAGGTACAGAAGCATCTACCACAAACAGCAACACATCCACAGAATGAATAGCTAGCTGGGCATTGTGTACCAATACCTTACCTAGTTGGTGGTGAGGCTTATGAATTCCAGGGGTATCCACGAAAATAATCTGTGCTTCTGGCGTTGTCAGAATACCCCGCAGTCGGTTGCGAGTCGTTTGAGCTACCGGAGAAGTAATCGCGATTTTCTGCCCCACCAGTTGATTCATCAAAGTCGATTTGCCAACATTGGGCCGTCCGATAATCCCTGCAAAGCCTGACTTGTAGCCCACAGGAGCCGCGGGAATCATCATACTTTCCGACAAATCTATCCCTGTGCTGTCTTCCACTACTATCACCAAATTTCCAAACCTGTTCTCCCTCTATTGTCGCTTGAGAAAGCCAAGAGTGTTAATTTACAGGGTTATACCTTGTTCGCCACGGTAGAATCAAAAGCACTCAAGCCATAACTAAACCTCGATCCGTACACTTAAATGACTCGCGACCCATAAAGCTTGATATCTCACAGAAAATTTGATAAAGTTCCCAAGGACATCTTCTTAGAATGAATCAATGTTCTCAAACCAAAAACCAGAGAGTGCGATCGTTTCAGATGTAAAATCTCTAAATCAACTGAGATGATGCCACACTTTTGGTTTGAAAACAGTTTTAACATTTTTGAAAATGTCTGGTATAAGTTAGGTAGGTTAGACTCAACCCAAAATACTCAACATCATTAAATGCTTCCTAAATCGAAGCTACATGAGTTTTTTGTACCTACCTACAAAACAGCAAATTCTATGAAAAGGAGACAAGTATTGTGAAATCAAAATTCTTTTGGGGTTGCTGCACCGTTCTATTAGCCAGCATACCTCTCCCTGTCTTGGCTCAAACGAATTTCGATTACAAAGGCGGTTCGATGAAGTACCAGACACTACCTGGCAAAATACCTGACAGAACATTACCAAAAGCCTTTGATTTTCCCGTTATTACCAACGTTGCAACTGATACAACCGTAACTAGCGATCACCTACTCACCGATCAGTTTAGTCCCCCTGCTGTTCCTCAAGGGTTGACAGCCGATGATGTACCCCGAATTCGCTCTGAATACACCAGAGCACTTACTGCTTGGGGAGACTCTGTGAGAGGCTGCTTGAAAAAACAACCTCGCTTGATCAGAGTTAGTACAGGTAATCCCGTACAGATTAATGGCACTGTTGGTACAATTGTGAGAAATGCTAATAATCGTGCTGTTTGCAGATAGGTAATTTTTTTGATCTGACTTTTTTGTAGTGGTAATTCCCTGAAAAAGTTTGTGAAGTTTAAAAAGCATTTTTCTTTAATCGGAAAGATGCTTTTTATTTGGGGTTTAATCTGAGGCTAAAAAACATTTTTTTACTGAATCTGCGAGAAATAAGTAATCAATGTAACTACTTTAGGAGCATGAGGTATAATATTCTATAAAATACCACTCACATTCAGCCCAGTACCAGTGGACAAGAGAAATTTATGATCGAGCTTTCTACCGAACAACTACTTTACTTACTGTACGCAGTAGCCTACTCTAAAGAGAGTAAGAAAATTAGAACTTAAAAACATTCAATTTATCAAATCTGATAAGGTTATTAGCCCACCAACAGTCACAGCCCCACCAAAACACTCACACCAACGCCTACGCCATTACCTATTAATCTCAATGCAGCCGATAAATCCGAACTAACGAAGGCTTTGCAGGGAACCTATATTAAGCAGACAACTATTGATAAATTGAGCGGCAATAGAAATAGAAAATAGAAGAACTTATGGTACTATTGACGAGCTGGCATCTGATCTAAACCTCACTCCAGCAGTAGAGAAAAAACTTAAAGCAAAGTTTGATATCGGATCGGATAATGTCAACAGATTAAACAGCTCAAAAACAAAGCCCCTTTCTGAATCAAAGAAAGAGGCAGTGTTAATAAAAAATATCCCTGGCATCGAGCTATTTTCCCAGGCAGTGACCCACCAAGTATCTTCGCCACCGCAGCGTTTAACAACCGAGTTCGGGATGGTATCGGAGTGGTGCCACCGCGTCATAAAC
>DATGYA010000745.1:0-10487 GCA_035298405.1 Kamptonema sp.
TCTCCCTCATCCTCCCCATCTCCCCCATCTCCCCATTCCCCATTGCCCAACCGCACTTCCACTTCCACTTGCCCGCCCGCAGGTGTAAACTTGATCGCATTGGAAAGTAAATTCCATACTACTTGCTGTAAACGCTCCGAATCGCCCCAAACAAAGCCCACTGCGGGGTCAACAATAGCATCAATCTCAATCGATTTAGCCCCTGCCATTAAACTGACAGAATTCATAGCTAGCTCGATCGCCTCCACAATGTCGAACCAGCGGACGTTCAAACATAGTTTTCCCTGAATAATCCGGGAGACATCTAAAAGGTCTTCAATAAGCTGTTTTTGCAATCTTGCCTGACGCTCTATAGTTTCTATAGCCCTGGCAGTTGTACTTTCATCAAACTTACGGGTGCGGAGCAACTGCGCCCACCCCAAAATTGCATTCAGAGGTGTACGGAGTTCGTGGGAAAGAGTTGCTAAAAACTCGTCTTTTAGGCGGTTGGCGGATTCGGATTCGGCGCGTGCGGTGCGTTCGCGATCGAGTAATTGGGCGCGTTCTGCCTCCGCTCGTTTGCGATCGCTGATGTCGGCCACTATTGACATACAGTTAATATTGCCCTTAGCATCGGACACGGAGGTTGCCCACAAGCCGATCTCCACAGCCGAACCGTCTTTTTTTTGGTGACGAGTTTCTACACCCGTAAGCGCAACTCCTTTGCGAATCACTTTCAAGTTAGCTTGGAATTCCTCTTGCTTGTCTGGGGGGACAAAAGGAAGGAAACAACCTTTTGCTTCCTGTTCGCTCCAGCCGAAAATCTTCTCTGCTGCTGGATTCCACATTTTTACTATGCCATCTTCAGCACTAAAAACTATAATCCCTAGAGGACAAGCTCGAATCAAGGCTTCAAGGGTTTGGTTCGTTTCCATCAGCGTTTCTTCGATGCGCTTGCGATCGCTGATGTCTACATTCACGCCGATCACCCGCAGGGGTAAACCTTGCTCGTCGTTGAAAGCCGTAGCTCTCAGGGCAATCCAGCGTATAGTGCTGTCCGGGCGGCAGATGCGGAATTCAATATCTAATTCTCCACCTGAATTTGCAACTTTTGCAATTTCCTGTTTTGCGTTGGCGATATCATCGGGATGTAGCAGTTGTGTCCAGTTTTCATATTGACCGGTGAAGCTCCCCGGTTCCAACCCGTAGAGCGCTTCTAACTCCTGTGTCCAGGTAATTTCACCAGTTTGGACGTTCCACTCAAAAGTGCCGATTTTACCGGCTTGCTGAGCGAGTTGCAGCCGTTGTTGATTTTTTTTCAGTTCGGCTTCCACTCGCTTAACCTCAGTCATGTTGATGTAGAAGAGGATCGCCGTTTCTTGCTCAGTAAAAGGTTCAGCCAGCATTGCACCGCCGAGCAGAATAGGGACGCGGCTACCGTCTTTGTGGACGTACTCTTTTTCAAGAGGTGTTGCAACTCCAGTGGCACGGAGTTCTGCGATCGCGATCTCGTCGAGATATGCTTGCTCCGGTGGTGTAAGCCGATCCCAACGCATTTGACCTGAGAGCATTTCTTCGCGAGTATAGCCGACCATCTTTAACAGTGCTTCATTGGCATAACTAATCTGACCGTAGAAATCGCCGATCGCTACGCCGAAGACGTTAACCTCAAATAGTCTGCGGAAGATCGCCTCGCTTTCTCGGAGCGCCCGTTCTGCTTTTTTGCGTTCGGTGATTTCCTGCATCACTGCACTCACGCCCAAAAGCCTCCCCTCACTGTCGCTAACGGGGTAATAACTAACTAGCCAATCTCGGAGAATACCCTGCTGCTGCAAGGTTTCGGCTTGGATTTCCAAGTCAATGATTGGTGTTCGAGTTGCGATGACTTGGTGGTAAAGGGGCTCTAGCACATCCGCAAGTTCTGGGATGACTTCTCTGACAGTCCCTCCCAAGTGTTGGGCGATCGCTCTACCATTGACAGCAGCTAGGTACTCGTTGATCCGTACAAAGCGCAAGTTTGTATCTACAAAGCACAGCCCAACTGGACTGGTGTTATAAACGTGGTTGAGTTCTGCTAACTGGCGCTGGAATCTAGCTTCGCTCTCTCGCAGAGCTTGTTCTGTGCGCTTGCGTTTGGTGATGTCCTGAAAGTATACGGCGAGGCCGTCACTCCAAGGATAGGCTCGCGCCTCGAACCATTGCCCGGAACCGTTCGGGGCTGGGGCCTCGACTTGGATCGGGAGTTGTTGAAACATCGCTCTATGGTACTGTTCGTAGAATGGAGAGCTGACTGCTTCGGGAAATTTCTCCCAGATGCAAGTACCGAGCAATTCTGCTTTCGGTAATCCCGTCATGTTCAAAAAGCGGCTGTTAACGTAGGTGAACTGCCATTCTTTGTTGAGAGTAAAGAAAGCGTCGGTGATGCTTTCTAGAATGTTGGCGATTTTCTTGTTGGCTTGGCGTTCTGCTGCTTCTGCTTGTTTGCGATCGCTGATATCTAAAACAAAAAATGCTCCTCGATCCTTGCACCCCTCTATCAAACCTCCCCCTGCTAAAACTGGGATGCGGCTGCCGTCTTTGCGGATGTATTCTTTTTCATAGGGCGTGCAACTTCCGTTTGCTTGGATTTGAGCGATCGCTTCTGCGTCTAGGGGCAAGTATTCGGGGGGCGCGATCTCTTTCCAGCTCAGAGGAAGTGACAACAATTCTTCCCTGGTATAGCCGATAATTTTCAGCAGAGCATCATTAGCATCAGTGATTTTGCCGTCTTGTTCCCAGAAACCGATCCCGATCGTGTTGGACTCAACTACGCTGCGAAACCGCGCTTCGCTTTCTCGCAATGCTGCTTCTGCCCGCTTAGCTTCGGTGATCTCTGTCAGAATTACACCAACTCCTAGTATTTCCCCATCTTTAGCTTTTACGGGGTAGTAGTTGCCCAGCCAATACCCGAATTGTCCCGGTGTTTGGTGACATTCTCCGGTAATTTCGATATTGAGCAAAGGCTCTCCGCTCTCTAATACCTGCTGTATTGTATTTCCAAACCGGGCTGCACAATTTGGTAAGATTTCGTGGAATTTTTGACCCAAGTGTTCTCCTGCCGGGAAACAGTTGAGTCTTGCGAGTACCTCATTGATGCGGATAAATCGCATTTCTCTGTCTAGAAAGCAGATTCCTAAAGGAGCGGCCTCTAGCAGCGCATCAATAGAGGCGAAGGATTCCGCTGCTTGAGCTTGCGCCAACTGTGATTGTCGGTAAAGTTGAGCATTATCTACAGCGAGTGCGGCTCTACCAGCCAATTCTTGTAGGAATCTCAAGTCTTCTGAATTGTACCTGCGACGAGCCTTGGTGGTAACGAGGGCGATCGCGCCTAATACCTTTCCCCTGGCGATTAGGGGTACGCATAGGTAAGAGCCGAGTTCGAGCGATCGCAGCATTTCTAAGTGCGTTTCATCCTGGGCCTGTGCAACTAAAATCTCATCAGAAATTTCAGCAATTAATTCGGGCTGTCCCGTCCGGATTACTAACCGATAACTATGAGGCGTGTCAGCAGCACTTGGGTAGCGCTGTTCTAACTCTTTGAACAAATCGACTTTTGAGGCATCGGTATGACTGGCGAAAAGCTGCCGCACTGTTCCATCTGCTTCTACGATGTCTATGTAGCAGCCGTCAGCAAAGGTCGGAACTACTAATTCTCCTACATTTTTGAGGGTAGTTTCCCAATCTAGGGAGGAAGCCAGCACTGCACTCGCAGTAGCCATAAATGCTGATAGCTGTTCTGAGGCTTCCGCTTTGGCTCGCGCTGCTTGTTCGACGAGTAATTGCGATCGCTCGGCTTCTGCAAGTTTTAATTCGGTGATGTCGCGGGCTACAACTAACGCATATTGCGTTGAACCTTCGCTGTCAATTTCTGGAACTATCCGCGACTGATAGGTTCGCATTCCTTCGACTGTAGGAGCTTGATATTCTATTGCTTGTTCTGTACCTGATGCGAAAACTTTACGAATAGTTTCATCCCAGAGTAGGCACAAATTTGGCGGCATACCTAGTTCTAGGTTTGTTTTACCAAGGAA
This sequence comes from Kamptonema sp., assembly GCA_035298405.1. Classification (GTDB taxonomy): domain Bacteria; phylum Cyanobacteriota; class Cyanobacteriia; order Cyanobacteriales; family Microcoleaceae; genus Kamptonema. Next base: position 4,050 of record DATGYA010000745.1, read on the forward strand.
GGCGGCTGCTGGCATTCCCGTGTTTTTTTCTACCGCAGGATTTACATAGATATATCGCAGTTCTTTATCAATCCGAATTATGATATCCGGGGTGTTTTCTACAACTGCTTTAAATGCTTGTTTCCTGCGGTATAAATTTTCTTGAGCTTCTACGCGGTAAGTGATGTCTTCTAGAGTGCCAACATGACCGATAATTTCGCCACTATCTGAGAACATGGGGGCGGAGCAGATGCGAACCCAACGCACTTTTTTTTGATCTGTTAAAAAGCGAAATTCGTTTTTGTATTCGCGGGGAGAGCTGGTGTAAGATGACCACTCTGCAAATACGCGATCGCGATCTTCCGGGTGAATAGACGCGCACCATCCATATCCTAAACTTTCCTCAAAATTAAATCCACAAATCTCTTGACAGCGGGAATTTGTATAAGTACATCTACCTTGAATATCTGTCATAAAAATGCCCGCTGGCGAGGATGCACTTAAGCAGCGAAATCTTTCTTCGCTTTGCCGCAATGCTGCTTCTATTTTCTGCCTTTCTGCAACTTCTGTTTGCAGCACTTCGTTGATCTGGCTCAACTCGGCTGTTCGCTCATTAACGCGGTTTTCTAGCTGGCTATAAGACAAAGACAGAGCTAATTCTGCCGCTTTGCGGTCAGTAATATCCAGACCAGTTCCGATGATATACTCTACCTTAAATTCAGAGTTTAAAATAACTGTATTTGACCAAGAAATCAGGCGAAGCGTGCCATCTTTTGCCCGCCAATAATTTTCATTATTAGATAAATTTCCCGCCTTTAATTCGGCAAAAATATTTTTTACTGCTTCTATTTCTTCGGGAGGTATAAACAAATCAAAAAAACTCTGACCTTTAACTTCTTCATAGGAGTAACCTGTAGTTTTCTCACAAGCTTGATTAAATTGAACTATGCGACCTTCGCAATCGCAAACTACGATCAAGCTATTCACTGTGCTGACGATCTTTGAGATAAAGTCTCGTTCTTTCTCCAGTTCTTTTTGATTCCTATCTAGTCCTGAGCTAATAGTAACAAGCCAAGCACTCACTATTAAAGACGCTAACAATAATAGAGGAGATTTATCATTAACCTCCGGGCATATTAGCATTGTCAAAAGTAGTGTGACACCTACGGTCATTGCCGGAATACCGTAGCGTTTAATAGTGATAAACAACACTTGAATTGTATTCATTTATTAAATACTAATAATTTCAGCAACTAGAGGTTGATCTTTGTCAGCGATACCGATTTTTTTACCCTGTTGTTTAGCGTCCACTACTACTTCCATGAGGGCAATAGCTCTACGAAACACTTCTGTTTTGGTTCCCCCTGTCTTGTGGGCAAGATTCTCTAATACTTCATTGACTTCTGGTGAAACTACAAAATTTAGGCGAACCTTTACCTTGTCTGAGTTCATAGTAGGGATTGCTAGGAGAAACTAGATATGTATGTAATTTTTATGTAAATCATAAATTTTTTGGGATTGGCATCTGTCTTGAGACAGATTTACTCTGGCAAGGGTAGCAGTTCGCGCTGATTTACGCTCCTAAAACCCAACTAAAATAGTGAGGATCGCACTCTAGCCTGAGCCTAAACTGTTACGCATTTAAACGAATAACGAGCCATTTAGAATGTGTCAGACGAAATTTTACAACGATTATAAAGGGTTAAAGGTTCTGACACAGCCAACGATATAGGCTTTAACTTTCCCCTTGATATATCACTTGTAACGAATTATCATTACCAAAATAGAAGACACCATCAAGACGACAGCGTGACCTAAAAGCAAAATGTTCAGGCAACTCAGCAAATATTGAACGGCTGAGAGTAAAGTCGATCACTTCAACTTCTCCATACTAACTAAGCCATGTTATTATCTCCTGTTTTGTGCAGCCTCGAAGATGTGACCTTAATGCTTCTACCTGCGATCCCATGTCAATTATAACAAATTCTGCCATGCAGCAAATTCTTAAGATAAGATATTTATATTATAATCAAATTCCCATCGACCATGCCTGTCTTGTCTCCTGAATTACAACAAAGGTTAGCAACCCCTCTAAAAATCGGCTCCTTTGAAGTCAAAAGCCGTGTATTGCAATCGCCTTTATCCGGCGTTACAGACTTAGTATTTCGCCGCTTGGTGCGCCGCTACGCGCCAGAGTCGATGATGTATACCGAGATGGTGAATGCGACAGGGTTACACTACGTTAAGCAACTACCAAAAATTATGGAAGTTGACCCTAATGAACGCCCAATAAGTATTCAATTGTTTGATTGTCGCCCGGATTTTTTGGCAGAAGCGGCGATAATGGCAGTAAAAGAAGGGGCGGATACAATTGATATTAATATGGGCTGTCCTGTTAATAAAATTACTAAAAATGGTGGCGGTTCTTCTTTACTGCGAGATCCAGAAACCGCAGAGGCAATTGTGCGGTCAGTTGTTAAAGCTGTGGATGTTCCTGTTACTGTTAAAACTCGGATTGGTTGGTCGGACAATGAAATTAATATATTAGATTTTGCCAAGCGGATGCAAGATGCGGGAGCACAAATGATTACTGTACACGGTCGCACTCGCGCTCAAGGTTATAATGGCCCGGCAAAGTGGGAATGGATTCGTCGGGTTAAGGAAATTCTTTCGATTCCAGTGATTGCTAATGGGGATATTTTTTCGGTTGAGGCGGCGGTGAATTGTTTGCAAGAAACTGGTGCAGATGGTGTGATGTGTTCGCGAGGAACTTTGGGTTATCCGTTTTTGGTGGGAGAGGTCGATTATTTCTTGAAAACTGGTCAGGAAAAGATACAACCGACACCAATTGAACGGCTGGAATGTGCTAAGGAACATTTGCGAGCTTTGTGGGAATATAAGGGAGAAAGTGGTATCCGCCAAGCACGTAAGCACTTGACGTGGTATGCTAAGGGCTTCGCTAATGCTGGTGAATTGCGCGGTCAGTTAGCGATTGTTGAAACGGTTCAGGAAGGTTGCGAGACTATCGATCGGGCAATTGAACGGTTGTGATTTCGATTGATATCTGGCATTAATCTAAATTAGATTTCGGGGTCAAGAATGGATACATTAAAAGGGCGGGATTTATTGAGTCTGGCAGATTTAAGTGTTGAAGAATTGCACTATTTGCTGGATCTGGCGGGGAAGTTGAAGTCGGGAATGGTGAAGTTACAGCGAAATAAGGTTTTGGGGTTGGTTTTTTCTAAGGCTTCTACTCGAACGCGGGTAAGTTTTTCGGTGGCAATGTATCAATTAGGAGGTCAAGTTATCGATCTGAATCCGAATGTAACGCAGGTGAGTCGCGGGGAACCTTTGGTTGATACAGCGCGGGTTTTAGACAGATATCTGGATATTGTGGCGATCCGAACTTTTGAACATAAGGATTTAGAAACTTTTGCTGATTATGCTAAGATTCCTGTGATTAATGCGCTGACCGATCTGGAACATCCCTGTCAGGTTTTGGCTGATTTAATGACGGTTAAGGAGTCTTTTGGTAGTTTTGAAGGGCTGACTTTGGCTTATTTTGGGGATGGCAATAATATGGCTAATTCTCTGCTGTTGGGATGTGCGATGGTGGGGATGAATGTCAGAATTGCTACTCCTAGTGATTATCAGCCGGATGCAGGGATTGTGGAACAAGCGAAGGCGATCGCAAATGGCAAAACAGAAGTTATAATTACCACAGATCCTGCAACTGCGGTGAAGGATGTTCATGTGGTTTATACTGATGTTTGGGCAAGTATGGGCCAGGAAGAGGAAGCAAGAATGCGGATTCCAATTTTTCAGCCTTATCAGGTGAATGAAAAGTTGATGGAGTTGGCAGATAAGGAGGCGATCGTCCTGCATTGTTTGCCGGCACACCGAGATGAGGAAATTACGGATGGGGTGATTGAAGGTGCGCGATCGCGTGTTTGGGATGAGGCTGAAAATCGGATGCACGCTCAAAAAGCTTTATTAGCAACTCTTTTAGGAAGTGATTAGTTAACGGTTAACTGTTAACGGTTAACTGTTAACCGTTAACTGTTAACTTTAATCTGGATCTTGTATCCGATTTATTAATTCATAAAATGGCTGCCAATCATTCTCAACAGCAATAGATTGCCAAACTTCCTCGATAACGGGTCTAAGTAAAGATTGTAAGGGATTATAACGCCGTAACTGTAAGCGCATTTGCTCCATATCCGCAGGCGATAAAGTCTGTAAAAGATGATGGTAAAATTGCCGCCAAGGTTCTATAATTTCTGCGGGCTCAATTTCGCTAAAAATTTGACTGCTATCATCACGCCAATCCTGAGAAAATTGTTTTCTCAATTCTAAAAAGAAATCGTGATAGCCTACTTGAGTATCGCTCAGTAGTTTAATAGTCAGTTCTAGTAATTTTTCGGTTTCTGACTCTGGCAAATGGTCAAAACCTAATTTATTTAACATTAGTTGTTGATAACTAGCGTTATAGTATTCGCCAAATTTTGCCAGCGCTAATTCCATCTCAGTTCGATCGATTACAGCGCTTAGCGGTTGCTGAAGCCGCTCTAAATTCAAACGGCAAATAAATGGTTGATTGCCGTAACAGTAAAGTCCAGAATAGTCAAAATAAGCCGCTGTAAACTGGGGTTTATATGTAGGAATAAAGGCATAGGGCCCATAGTCAAAACTTTCTCCCGTAATCGACATATTATCTGTATTCAGCACTCCATGACAAAATCCTGCTGCCATCCACTGAGCCGTTAATTCTGCCACGCGCTTAACTAATTCTCTATAAAATAGTACATATTGCTCTGCTTCGGGAACAGGCATTCTACCTGCCTGTAAATACACTTCAGGATAATAACATTCAATTACGTGATCTAAAAGCTGTTTAATTAAATCTTTGCGCTTCCAAAAGTGTAATCGTTCAAAGGTTCCAAACCGGATGTGAGACTGGCTAAAACGTACCATTACTGATGCTCTAGTTGGAGAAGGTTCATCGCCTCGCCATAGCGAATCGCCTGTTTCAATCATGCTCAAACATCGGGAAGTACGCACACCTAATCGATGCAAAGCTTCAGCGGCTAAAACTTCTCTCACTCCTCCTTTAAGGGTGAGTCTACCATCAGCAGTGCGGGAGTAGGGAGTGCGGCCAGAACCCTTGGTGCCAAAGTCGTAAAGTTTGCCGTCAATGCCACGAACTTGACCGTAAAGAAAGCCTCTACCGTCGCCTAAGTTGGGGTTATATTCGTTGAATTGATAGCCATGATAGCGGAGTGCGAGAAATGGTCGGACGCAGTGAAATTTGCCGAATGCTTCGATGAAATGCTCGTCGTTGACTGTTTTGGGGTCGAGTCCTAATATGGGTAATAATTGGTCGTTGCGGAACCGAAGAATATGTTCGGGAAAGTCAGCGGCGGGGACTTCATCATAATAATCATTACCTAAAGATTCTAGGGCGGTTTCGTAATTGAGAGTGAGGAAAGGATTTGACATTGCTATTTTCCGGTAAATCAGATAAGCTACTGAAGTTGATTTTTCCCAATCAGAAGTAGAAAAGCTAACCCCTAACTTGATGGAATTAGTAAACTTCATCGTGAGTTCCAAGATCGATTAGTAACACTTTGCTGTCAGAGAGAAATTTGAAGACAAGTCGATGCTCATACGTGATACTCAACGCCCAGTAGCCTTGAAGATTCCCACTTAAGCTATGTGTTTTCAAGGATGGATGAAATGGCTCGTTGGTAAAGAGGGAGATTTTCTCTTGAAATCTTTCAACGAGTTCTGGATGCTTCTTTCGCCACTTTTTCAATATTCGTAAGAATGGCTCATCCGAAATAAGCTCAATCATTGCTTGAATCCATCATCAAATCTTCAACAGTAACAGCACGAACATTACCCAATCTATAATTCTCCTCAGCTTCTTTAGCTCTTGAGGCTATTTGATTTCTTCTCAATTCGATCGTTCTTTTGGTAAGAATTTCAGCAATATAAGACTGTTCCTCAAGATCGAGGTCAGATATGGCTTGCAAAATATCATTTACCTGAGTTGATGTTTTCATGGCTTTGGTCGATCGCTTAACTCAACGTCTACCTGTATTATCGCATCTTTTCCTGTACCTCCTCCCGTGGCAAATCTAGAACTTGGGCAATTTGCTCTGCCGTTAAACCAACTTTTACCAATCGCTGTATCGTTTCTTGTTTGGCTAGCCTTAATGAAGTTTCAATATTTTTATTCTTGCCGTTCACAGGTGTAGGAGTTTCTGTAATTATTGAATCCAAATTTTCCAATTCTGATTTATCGTCAACTTGTGAATGATTATAACAATGATTAATATTATCACCAATAACATAACGACCAATATTTTGATACTGAGAATTATAAAATCCTAATCTTTCAACAGAAGCACGAAAATTAGACTTATTCAAATCTTTTCCCAACGTTTTAGAAAGAAT
>DATGYA010000746.1:0-6948 GCA_035298405.1 Kamptonema sp.
ATGAACCACTAAAAGTGGGAGAAGGTGAAAATATTAAACTCCTTGCCGCCACCGAAAGCAATAAACCTCTGGTGCGGGAAACCGCTCGCTATTTGCAGCAACAGTTTGGCAATTTTGACCAGATTCAAAAATCGCAGCAGTTAGATTATTTGTTGAAAGGAGAACGACAGTTTGTGCAGGTTTTACCATTGAATGATGGTAGAGGTATCGATTGGTTGATTGTAGTGGTAATGCCCGAAGCCGATTTTATGGCAGAAATTAACGCCAACACCCGCATCACAATTATCTTGTGTTTGCTGGCATTCGTAGTCGCGATCGCCGTCGCAATTTTTACAGCCCAGTGGATTAGTCGCCCAATTTTACTAATCACCAAAGCTTCAGAAGAAATGGCAGCGGGTAATTTTAACTCGCAAGTGGCATCTAGTCAGATTGTGGAACTAGAAAACCTCGCAAACTCCTTCAAAAACATGGCAGCACAACTTAACAACTCCTTTGCTAAACTCAATTCTGTAATCGAGCAAGCCAATCGAGTTAGTATTCAAGTCGCCACATCCACCAGCCAAATCGCTGATGCTGGCAAGCAACTAGAAGCAACTGCGCTACACCAAGCTATTTCTACTAACGAAGTGAACGCCACAGCCCAAGCGATCGCTAACTCTTCCGGGCAATTAGTTAAGACAATAGAAAATGTGACTCAACAAGCTATAGCGACTGCCTCCGCCACCAGTAGCAGTCAAAAGAACCTCACAGAAATGGCAGCCGTAATGAGTCAACTGGCAACCGCTACTAACAAAATTTCCTCTTGGCTAAAAATAACGAATGAAAAAGCTAATAATATTACTACCGTTGTCAACCGCATTGCCGCTGTAGCAGATCAAACCAATTTAATCTCTCTCAACGCGGCCATTGAAGCCGAAAAAGCCGGAGAATCTGGGGTGGGTTTTGCCGTTGTTGCCAGAGAAGTGCGACGATTAGCAGATAATTCATCTACTGCTTCTCAAGAAATTGAGGATATGGTTCAAGATATCCAATTATCTGTTTCCAAAGGCGTGATGGAAATGGATAAATTTAGCCAACAGGTACGACATCACGTGGAACTTGTTAGTCGAATTGCCGAACAAATTGCTGAAGTTATTGAACAAGTGCAGAGTCTTACACCGCAATTTGAACAGGTGAGTCAGAGCATGGAAGGTCAATTTGAGGGCGCACAGCAAATCAGTTTAACGATCTCTCAATTAAGTCAAGCTTCGCAACAAACAGTTGCATCTTTACAAAATACTAACCAAGCTCTGAACCAATTAAATGATACTGCCCAAGAGCTACAAAGTGTAGTCAAAACCAATGAGTAAGTACGGATATTAATTTGTTAATACGTTTAAATTATTTTCAACTTTTTGTAGTCAATTACTAGGATCATTGTTAACAATGGTTACATCAAAAGAAGATACCGTCCCCAACCCACTTAAATTCCGCCTTCGCACGGCCCTCGTTGTTCCCTTTGTCCTACAAATTGCCGCAACGGTGGGATTAGTTGGTTATCTCTCCTTCCGTAACGGACAGGAAGCCGTTAATAAACTTGCCCGCCAAGTGCGTCTTGAAGTCGCCTCTCGTACACATGGAGTTATGGAAGAATATTTCAGTAAAGCACATCAGATTACACGCAGTAATATTAATGCAATGCGGCTCAATCAAATCAAATTCCAAGATAAAGAAGCTATAGAACGACATTTACTCTATCAGTTGCAGGTTTTCCCAACATCCGCTGAAAACTTTTTAGGAACGCCGGATGGCTCAATTATCTATGTTGGAATTAAACCAGATGGCACTTTACTTTCAGCTTCAACTAATCGTTTTCCAGAACGAGAATACTACGAACTTGATAATCAAGGTAAGCGAGGTAAGCTTTTGAGAGTTGTTCCCTTCTTTGACTCCCGTACTCGCCCCTGGTACAAAGTGGCAGTAGAAAAACGAGGACAAACCTGGACGGGTGTTTATCAATCTCTAGGGACAGGCACGATTGGTGTTGGGGCCGTAGAACCATACTACGACGCGCAAGGAAACCTTGTAGCTGTCTTCTCCACGAACCTGATTTTAAGTGAAATCTCTCACTTCTTAAAATCTCTCAAAATTAGCCCTAGAGGACAAGTTTATATCATCGATCGAGCAGGTTTAATGTTAGCTAATTCTACTGAAGAAAATCCCTTTATTTCCTCAGATAAGGCTGGAGATTTCCAGCAACTTAAGGCAATTGATAGTAAAAATCTCCTAACTAGCAGAACCACAGCCTATTTACAAAAGCAGTATAGCGATTTCAGCCAAGTTAAGCAGTTGCAGGAACTATCCTTTGAAATTGATGGCAAACGTCAATACGTACTGTTGCAACCTTTTTCAGACGGCAAAGGATTGGATTTTCTAATCGTAGTTGTGGTACCAGAAGCAGATTTTATGGAGCAAATCAATGCCAATAATCAGACAACTATATGGCTATGTGTGCTCACACTGGGATTAGCGATCGCCATCGCAATTATCACAGCCCAATGGATAACCCGACCAATTTTAGGGATAGCCAAAGCCTCAGAAGAATTGGCAAACAGCAACTTCGATCAGCAAGTTACATCCAGTCAAATGATTGAAATTGCCCGACTAGCAAACGCCTTTAACCAGATGGCAAATCATCTTAAAGAATCCTTTAGTAAACTCAAATCTATCATCTCTCAAGCCGATCGAGTTGGCAATCAAATTAGCTCATCTACCAGTCAAATTGCCACAGTAAGTCAGCAACTAGAAGCCGCCGCCGTCCAGCAAGCTACTTCCACAACACAAGTGAAAGATACAGCCCATAAAATTGCCGTCACTGCTGGGGAATTAGTCAAGACAATGGGAAATATTGCCCAGAAAGCTACCACCACAGAATTAGCAGCTAGTCAAGGCCAGACCAACCTGACAGAAATGGCATCAGCCATGAATCAATTAGCAGCAGCCACCAGCTTAATTGCTGCGAGATTGGGAAGCATGAATGAAAAAGCGAATAACATTAATAGCGTAGTATTGACCATTGCTAAAGTTGCCGACCAGACAAATTTACTTTCCCTCAACGCCGCCATTGAAGCAGAAAAAGCTGGAGAAGCGGGAATCGGTTTTGCCGTTGTTGCCAGAGAAGTAAGGCGATTAGCAGATCAATCCGCTGATGCCTCCCATGAAATTGAGGAGATGGTAAATAGTCTCCAATCTTCTGTTTATAACGGTGTCATGGAAATGGACAAGTTCAGTCAACAAGTGAATTACTACGTAGAACAAGTCAGCCGAATCAGCGGACAAATTGCCGAAGTCATCGAACAAGTGCAGAGTTTAACTCCCCAATTTAAACAAATTAGTCAGAGTATGGAAGGGCAGTTTGAGGGAGCGCAACAAATTAGTTTTACTATCGCACAATTAAGTGATGCCTCCGAGCAAACTGTGGTATCGTTACAAAAGACTAACCAGGCTTTACATCAATTAAATCATACCGCGCAAGAACTACAAAGTGTCGTCAAAACCACTTTATAAGCAATTAAAATTAGGCTTAAAAGCACTTTATCTTGCTACTTTGATTGTATTTTACTTCTAACTTGTGACTTTGGCTATAGTTGAGTTGATACACTAAGAGTACAGTCAAACTGGGCTAATAAACCCTCCCCACAGAATGATCGGCATTAATCTCAATCACCAAATTCACCCCCTCCGAATTACTTGCCAACGGCTTAATAAATAACTCTGGATGTAGCGCTTTCCAAAAATACTCCACAAACTGATTAATCTCCTCATTCGACATCCCCGACTTGCCCGCCGCAATCATTTCTCTCTCGGCTTGACAGCGCCAAACTTGAGAAAGGCGATAATCCATCGGATACAGAACAATTAACCGATCTAATCGCTCCCAAAGGGGTAAATAATCTCTTAATTTTTTATTCATATCACGGCCAAATTGTCGATCTTCTTCTGTTAAAATGGGAGGTAAAACAATATCAAAAGCTTTATTCTCAATCGGTTTAACTCCAACAAACCAACCCTCAAATAATACAATATCAACATCAAAAACAATCTCAGGGTTGGTTCTATCTCCCGCACCTCTCCAAGCTGATTTATCAAACCGAGGTATTAGAATAGAGTTGGGATTTTCACTTTCTCTTTTATTCACTTGGTGGCTGTCAGATGTGCCATTTACACCCGCTTGTAATCCCAAATTATTACACTCACGCAGTCGATCTAAAACTTTTATCCCTAACTCAATATCATGGGTTCCCGGAGGGCCGCGCCAAATTAAACGCGGGTCTTCTTCTTTTAACTGCTGTCTTTCAGCATAAGTTTTATAAATGTCATCCAAAGACAGGCCGATCGTGCTGTAACCTAATTTACCAAGAATTAGTTTGAGAACTGCTGCCAAAGTAGTTTTACCTGTCCCTTGTCCCCCTAAAATCCCTTGAATTAGATTCCGTCCCAAGCTTTGCCTTTCTGTAGCTAATTGCATTGCTAGAGGTAGCCAAAGATTCCACAAAGTTTCTAATAAATTAGTTGACTGTAATGGCAATTGATAAATTGCCCCTACAACAGACTGGAATAAATCGGATCTAGCCCGGATGATTTCATTCACATTTTCAGTCGTTATCCCAAAAGCCCGCGATCGCGCTCGATCGGCGACTTCCCAAACCGCCAACCGTTGCAACTCATCTACAACTGGTTGCTTTCCCGCTATCCACCCTTCTAAAATTTCAATCACCAACAGATTTATTTCTCCTCAAGATTTTATCTTTACAGTAGAGGTTGAACAAGAACAACCTCAAAAATTAAATAATTCAGTGATAATTCCCACTTCGGCAAAGTATTGCCTACCATGAATAAAGAAGGCAGTAAGGGCAAAAGGGAGATTTTATGGAAGCGATCCGACAACAAATTACCGCGCTGAGTCATAAAGTGGACTCCCTGTATAAAATTATTGAACAGCTCAACGACAAGTTAACCGAGTCTGCTTGTGAGCCTAAGCTAACAGAGCATCACGGAACAGAGCGAGCTCGATTCGGATTAACGGAGAGAATGTCATCCTATCACAGCTACAGTAGCATTGACCCAGTTCTGGAACACAAGGACGTATTATTAGACGACCACTTCTCAGATAAAAATTTTCAAAGCCTAGAAAAAGAGTTAACTGCTGATATTCAAATCCAAAGGCTAACTGCTCAGTTAACAGCAGCTTATAATCGTATTGCCGCCTTGGAAGAGCAGTTGCTAGCCAAAAGAATTCACTCGTAATCCCTAAAAGGAAAAGGGAAAAGCGACCCTTTTGGCAAGGAATTGTGTAATGGATTGATTGGAAAGATGGCAAAATTTAATGGCTGTGACTAATTAGTTATTAGATTAATTAAGGGTTATTGTTAGGGTAAAAATAGAACTAAAAACTAACAGTTAACAGTTAAAAATTACCCTTGCTCCCTAATTTTTTTATAGCGCTCAGCCAAAGCTTCAATAGCTTCTTGGAGTTGACTTTGATTCCAGTCTTGAGTTAGGTGAGAAGCGATCGCGCATCCTCCCGCACCCACCCCTTCCTTAACATATCCCTGTTCGTAAGCTTGCAACTGCGGATAGCGAGAAGTAGCAAAACTTAACTTTGTAGCCAAAAGAGGGACATCACCTACATCTTGAGCTAACCCCACAGTATCACCAGTCGGATCTTCGGCAACCCAACGGGTGGTTCCCACTACAATTTGGTCGGGATGCCATAAAAGGGAATATTCGCGCGCGATCGCCTTAATTAAAGCATAAACAGCCAGCATTTGCGTACCCCCAGCCAGCATTACACCACAACTCCGACTCGCCGCGATCGCCATCCCTGCTACCGCCACTTGCATCGGATCGCCCACCCCTGCCACCACTTGCAGAGGCATAGTCTTGAGTTTTGAGTTTTGAGAAAATAATTTTCCTGTACTCTCCATCGCCCAATCTTCCATCCGCAGCAAACCAGCTTCCACTAAAGCCAACTTTTGAGCGTGATTGCATTCGGGGTGACTGCTATTAACCTTACCCGTAGCAGCAATACCTAAACCCATTAAAACCCCCAAAGCAGTAGTCGTTCCTCCAACTACACACTCTCCTAAAATCAGATAGCCCCCATCAGTTTTTGCCGCTAACTCTTGTCCCCAAAATAAACCCTCTTCCAGCAAATGTTTCACAGTTACCACTTCTAAAGCATTTCCAGAAGAGAGGCACTTAGCAGGACAGCCGCCGAAATCAATTGTTGGTACAGGCGGCGGCAAAGGTAAACCAGCATTAAATAAGTATAAAGGAATGCCCAACTCCTCCACCGCCGCCCGCGATATCAGCACCGGAGAAGCACCAGCATCAAGAGGTGGTAAAGGATATTGGGACTGACTTTGGGGCCCATTATATAAAAACTCCGCATCGGCCAAACAAGTATATCTTCGGTCACTCGGCGTTGCTCCGGCTGCGGAAATCCCAGGAATTAAACCAGTATCAGTAAATCCCAAGACACAGGCAAACACAGCTTGGCGATGCCGATGTCGTTCGAGCCACCTTTTTCCTTGCTCAATTTGAGTATAAACTTTAATCATTTTTCAGGGAATTTAATTAAACTAGAAAAAACTAGAAATATTGTCTCCCTAAGTTAATCTCCCCAGCTCTTTCTAATTCTCCAGCTCTTTCTAATCTTTCTAACTCTCTCTACCTGTCGCCTCATCCAAAGATTATTACAAATTACAAATTAATTAGCATTAGAAATTAATTAGCAGCTCAAAAACAAAGCCCCTTTCTAAGATTAAGAAAGAGGCAGTGTTAATAAAAAATATCCCTGGCATCGAGCTATTTTCCCAGGCAGTGACCCACCAAGTATCTTCGCCACCGCAGCGTTTAACAACCGAGTTCGGGATGGTATCGGAGTGGTGCCACCGCGTCATAAAC
>DATGYA010000747.1:0-3551 GCA_035298405.1 Kamptonema sp.
AAATGTTGCAAAGGACTGAGTGATGAAGGTATCTACCCCTCCCACTGAGCTACTCAGTGGGTCTTGTGTGATGTCTGTGACTCCTCCCGTATAGTTGATAATGACATCCCTATCAAATACTGATGTGAGGTCAAATTGCACGGGTGGGGCTAAAACACCGGCATAGGTTGCCATTGCTTCGCTGGACAACGCAAGGGAGGCTTCGATCGCTCCTGTTGTTTTTTCTAATTCCCAGTCGCCACCTAGTGCTGCATTCCCCGTTTTATTAGTAGATGCAGCCACATCTGCCCCGGTGATTTCACTGAGACGCTTGACGAAGTTTTCTCCAGCTTCTCCCGCTGCTACATCGCATCCATAAAGTAGGATATCGGCATTTTCAGTTAGGGCATTTCCCCACTGTTTGATCTGAGTGCTAAAATTTTCTAATTCTTTCCCATTGAATACATCTGCACCGAGTTTTAAACTGCCTTTGCTGCCGTGTGAAAGGATATGAACTGCTTCTATGTTTTTCTGATTTGTCAAGGCATTAGTAATTTGTTCGATCGCGCTCAAATTTTCATTTAAAATGAAAATTTGAGCGCGATCGGCATTATGAATTAGGCTCTGATAGTCTTCTACAGAGGAGTCTACAAAAATTATTTGGTTGTTCATTAATTTAGGGTGAGATAATTTTTTTATGAAGCTTGACAAAAATCTGCGTTTCTTGAAGTGAAGGGTATCCCAATTCCCTGTAAATGATGATTGAAGCTATAAGGTAGTTTAAGTCTATCCACAGATAGATGTCAATAGGAAAGTGGATTTATTTTTTTTCAGTAAACTTATGGTCAAATCTAAGACAATCTTTAAGAACTATTTACACAAACTTACTAATTTTTATGGTTTAATTAAACCTTTCGCTACACTATAGTAAAATTACGTGAATTTGATGGAGTGCGATCGCTACTTGTACAGCCGACCCTCGCTCCAACTCCATCGAACTCACATCAAGTATATATTAGGATTATCGAAAAAATTAATAAACGGGGAACAACTGTTGATGCTCCCCGTTACTCATAGATAATTAGCTAAGCTTGTAATACTAAGTCAGAGACTCTAAATAGTCCCGTACTCGGTTGCGGCGCTTAGGCTGACGCAGCTTTTGCAAAGCTTTAGCTTCAATTTGGCGAACTCGTTCGCGTGACAAGTCGAGGGCCCGGCCAATTTCTGCCAAAGAGTAGGGATGTCCATCTCCCATACCAAACCGCATTAGAATTACATCGCGTTCGCGGCTGGTTAAATCGGCGAGCAGTTTCTGCAAGTCGCGGTGCAAAGCTTCACGCATGAGCATTTCTTCTGGAGAAACACTCTCGGTGTCATCAAGCAAGTCGCCTAACTCGGTATCCTTTTCATTGCCTACTTTAGTTTCTAAAGAGACAGATCGTGGCACGCGGAGTAAAACTTCGCGCACTTGGGTAGGAGTCATGTCCAACTCAACGGCGATATCTTCTATGCTTGCGGTGTGACCTTTTTCTTGGGAGATTTTCCGCTGAGCTTTCTTAATTTTGTTAAGCTTTTCAGTGATGTGTACGGGGAGGCGAATAGTGCGGCTTTGGGTTGCGATCGCCCGCGTAATCCCTTGACGAATCCACCAGTAGGCATAAGTGCTGAAGCGATAGCCGCGCGTCGGGTCAAACTTCTCAACCGCCCTTTCTAGTCCCAAAGTACCTTCTTGGATTAAATCCAAAAGTTCTAAGCCACGATTTTGATACTTTTTCGCTACCGAAACAACTAAGCGCAAGTTAGCCTGGATCATGTGATCCTTAGCTTGGACACCGCCAGTAATCATTTCATCTAGGGCTTCCAGTGTCAGGCCTGCCAACTCAGCCCAGCGGCGCTTACCTTCAGCCATAATCCGCTTTAACTCAGATACCTCGGCGACACCTGCTAATGCGGCCCAGCGTTCTAGGGATGGGCGGTGGCCTAATTGAGCTGCTAAGCGATCGCGTGCTTCAATTAACCCTACGTAGCGGCGAAGTAGCCCTTCGTCCTCTAGTGCTGCTGCATTTCGCAACTCTAGCAAATGGATGTAGCGTTGGACTTTTTGGGCTTCGGAGACTTCTTCATCTCGACCCAATAAACGAACCCGACCGATTTCTTGAAGATACAAGCGCACCAAATCGGTAGTGTGGCGGCTGGCAGCGTTGGGAAATTTAGCTGTCTCTCCATCCAAGACCTCTATATCTTCTGGGAGGTCATCCACGATTTGTTCGGTATCGCCCTCCACTACGTCGAGTTGCAAGGGATTTGCTTGCAGTTTCTCATCGTATTCGGCATCAGCGTAAAAAGAGGTGGCTGGCATAGTGATTATCTCAGTTGCTCCGGGTAACAAGATGCTGCGCTTAGCGGTGGTTTATGGATATGATGCCCCCTTTATTAGAACGAAGCATCACCGCTATTAGTTCCGTCCCCCTCTTAATTGGTATCAGCGCTGTTATCTGTGTTTGACTCAGGCCCCGCCATGCTTGACTAACATCAGCAGAAATAAGCCAGCGACTATCGCATCAAACAACCAAGCTACCTATAAAGTAGGGTTATGCTTCTCTATTTGCTAGCTAGTATAGAAAAAATATCGGCTACCAAAGGGTGACTTTCGTCAGAAGCTAAGATAATCTTCATCACCTTTTATGTTTGTTCCCGATCACTTATGAAATTTAGAAGAAATCTTTACATAACTTTATTAAGGTCTAACTTGAAGATGTGAGCTCAGAGTAGATCGTTAGTGTGAATTTAAGGTTAAACCGACTGTCAGAAAGGGGTTGATATTCATTCTGGTTGCACCAAATGAAGCGGAAAGGGGAAAAAGCCAATTAGGAGAGAAGGAAAATAAGCGATATCACTCCGGCTAAGCCGGAATTAATATGAAGTTCCTGACAGCTTTAATCTTTTTAATTTTTAATTTTTAATTTTTAATTTTTAATTTTTAATTCTCTGGCGGGGATAAAGCTGCATCAGGGCTCTAACTTGCTCAGCATGATAGGAACTGCGGGTTAGAGGAGAAGCCACAACTTGCAAAAATCCCAATGACTCGCCAAACTCCCTCCAAGCGGCAAACTGTTCTGGCGGTACAAAAGTTTCGACATTTAAGTGCTTTTGGGTGGGTTGCAGATATTGCCCAATAGTTAAAATATCGCAATCAACCGATCGCAAGTCTTGCATCGTTTCCCGAACTTCCGCGTCAGTTTCCCCTAAACCCACCATAATGCCCGATTTAGTGTAAACCCAAGGCGCGATCGCCCGACTGCGCTTCAATAATTCCATTGTCCGCTCATATTTCCCTTGGGGACGCACTTGGCGGTAAAGTCGCTTAACGGTTTCTGTATTATGGTTCAGCACGTCTGGCTGTGCTTCCAGAATCGCTTCTAAAGCTTGCCAATTGCCACACAAGTCTGGGATTAAGACTTCTATCGTAGTCTGTGGCATAGCCTTTCGCACTGCTTGAATGCACTGCCCAAACTGCGATGCACCGCCATCGGGTAAGTCATCCCGGTTAACAGAAGTAATGACAACGTGGT
>DATGYA010000748.1:0-3407 GCA_035298405.1 Kamptonema sp.
TAATGTTGAGTCTCCTTATGAAGGATTCTGATAATTGAAGCGATTTCTTAAGAAAAAAACCTGCGATCGCACCTCCCTATAATCCTACTCAACTTATCAAAACTAACTCTTTTGCATTAATCAATAATGATATCTTCACGCACCTCATCTTCTAAATTGTGTTCCCAGTCGATCTCAGGGATACGATTGAAAGCTTCTCTAAGACAAACTTCCCACATCTTACGAATCTCAGCCAGATAAGGATCTCCCAGACGTAGCAACAGCTTATTTTTTATTACCAAACTATCAGTCTCATACATCACCAAGTTAATCGGCGGCCCCACAGAAATATTAGACTTCATCGTAGAATCAATCGACAGTAGAGCACATTTAGCCGCAGCTTCTAAAGGCGTGTCAAAAGAGAGCGCGCGGTCTAAAATAGGTTTACCATACTTAGCTTCCCCAATTTGCAGGAAAGGAGTTTCCGAAGTAGCTTGAATGCAATTACCTTGGCTGTAAATCATAAATAATTCCGGCTCTTGCCCCTTAATTTGCCCCCCTAAGAGCATACTGCACTTAGCATCAATACCGTCCTTCTTCAGCCAAGAGTGATCGAGTTCAACCATAGAACGGATTTTACCCCCAATGTAGCGGGCAACTTCGTATAAAGAAGGTAGGGTATGAAGGTTAACATCGGCTCCCACTTTTAGTTCTTTGTTCAATCCACTGATTACACCTTGGGTCATTGACAAATTACCTGAAGTACAAACCAAGATTACTCGCTCCCCCGGACAGGAGAAATCAAACATTTTTTGGTAGGTCGAGATATAATCGACTCCTGCATTAGTTCGCGAGTCCGCAGCCATTACCATGCCAGAGCGGGTAATGATGCCAAGGCAATAAGTCATAATTAATTTTAGATTTTGTTTAACACCGATGTAATTGTAAGGCGACTTTGTGGGTAATCTCAGTCGAGTACAAGTAAACTCAGTCACACACACCAACTTTATCCATTAAACCTGAAACTTGCAGAGCCGATTCCCCCAATACCTTACGGGACTGAGGGGGGAAAGACTGTAGAGCCTAAGTCCTCTAACAAACTTATTTTTGTGGAGGTATATACATCGGCTCTCAGAAATGTTAATATTTTTAACATAATATTGAGTGGTGTTAAGACCTAAACCAGAACCTAACCTGGGAGGGTGGCTACTAAAAGTAGCAGCTAGCTACTATAAAAACCAGGCGTGTGTAAACGCAAGGAAAGCGCAAGTCCCCGCCCGCTTTCCTTCCCAGCTAAGGCTAGGGGTTTGCTCTCTCAACCCTCTAGCGGCTGAGGTACCCTGCGGGAAATGCTTATGAAACCTCCTAAGTCCTCAGACACAGATTCAGTACGCGCTTACTTACGAGAAATCGGCCGCGTTCCCCTGTTAACCCACGAGCAAGAAATTCTCTATGGGAAACAAGTGCAGCGATCGACAGCTTTGCATGAGGAGAAAAATGCTCTAGCTTTGCAGTTAGGGCGCGATCCTAATAAAGCAGAATGGGCGGCGGCGGCTGGGCTGTCTGAGGCTGAATTGAACCGGACGATCCACGCCGGAGAAAGAGCGAAGCGGATGATGGTGGAAGCAAATTTGCGGCTAGTAGTGTCGGTTGCCAAGAAGTATATCAAGCGCAATGTAGACCTTTTGGATCTAATTCAGGAAGGTACGATTGGGATGCAGCGCGGGGTAGAAAAATTTGACCCGACGAAGGGCTACCGATTTTCTACTTATGCTTATTGGTGGATTCGCCAAGCTATTACTCGTGCGATCGCTGAAAAGGGACGGACGATCCGCCTCCCCATACACATTACTGAGAAGCTAAACAAAATTAAAAAAGCACAACGCTACCTGGCTCAAAAGTTGGGACGGGCAGCTACCGCCTCTGAATTAGCGGCGGAGTTGGAGTTGACACCTAAGCAAATTCGGGAATATTTGGAGCGGGCTCGTCTGCCCTTATCCCTAGATTTGCGAGTGGGAGACAACCAAGATACAGAATTAGGCGATTTGTTGGAAGATACGGGTGCTTCTCCAGAGGATTTTACTCTCCAAGCTTCCCTACGAGCGGATTTAGAACAGCTTATGGCTGATTTGACTCAGCAGCAGCGGGATGTGTTAGCTTTGCGGTTTGGTTTGGAAGATGGGCAAACTTTAACGCTGTCAAAAATAGGCGATCGCCTCAATATTAGTCGCGAACGGGTGCGGCAAATCGAGCGCGAAGCCCTTACCAAGCTACGCAAACGCAAACAAGACATGGACGATTATCTAGCAAGCTAAGGCGATCGCCCTAAAACTCAAATCGTAACACCCGCCGTCCTTAGTTCGGTTCCGCCCACTTGGATGCTACGGCCGTCCTGCTAAATTAGTAGGTAACTTGTAGAAACAAAAGATCAACAGCAATCTGATTGCAGTTATTGACATCAATCGCAGTTACATCAGCTTGTAGGGTGCATTAGAGGATGAAACTCTCAATAATCGTTATAAAACGAAAATATGACGCACCCTACTCTATGTGCTAGTTGTGTAAGTCCTATTAACCACGAACGCTGTCCCTGAAACGGAGGTACAAGGTGAGTAATACATCTAATCGAACACCGGAATTATTTGACGAAAACGGAGAAGGAGCTAATTTACTCTGGCAATACGTACAGTCTATGGCTCCAGATACAGTCTCCCAACTATCTAAGCCGACCTCTACTGAAGTTTTTCAGGTGATGGAACGTAACATTGTTGGGCTGTTGGGAAATCTGCCCTCGGAACACTTCGGCGTGACGGTGACAACGAACCGGGAGCATTTGGGTAGGTTATTAGCCTCAGCGATGATTAGTGGCTATTTTCTCAGAAATGCTGAACAGCGAATGGCTTTTGAAAAGTCTTTGCAAAGCAGTGATAGAAATAGTTCTGACAATAGTTAACGGTTAACGGTTAACGGTTAACTGTTAACCGTTAACTATTTTTAATTACTTATGGTCGAAACTTCAACTACTTTGCCTCACAAGTTTATTGGTGTTGCTGTTATTTGGAACCAAGATCAAAAAATTTTAATTGATAAGCGGCGCGAAGGCGGTCTACTGGGCGGTTTGTGGGAGTTTCCAGGGGGTAAATTAGAGGCTGGGGAAACTCTGGAAGCTTGCATTAAGAGAGAAATTATGGAGGAATTGGCGATCGCGATCGAAGTTGGGGAACACTTAATCACAATCGATCATACCTATAGTCATTTTCATGTTACTCTCAATGTCTATCACTGTCGCCACACTAGCGGTGAGCCACAGCCAATTGAATGCGACGAGATTCGGTGGGTGACGCTTGACGAAATAGATGGTTTTCCATTTCCCAAAGCCAACGAGCAGATTATTGCTGCTCTCCGACAAGTTTAATAACACTTACTAA
>DATGYA010000749.1:0-21342 GCA_035298405.1 Kamptonema sp.
GATGAGGGAGATAAATTTTCCCTCCCTTCCCTACCTTCCCTACCTTCCCTACCTTCCCTACCTTCCCTACCTTCCCTACCTTCCCTACCTTCCCCATCTTCCCTACTGCCACTTGGTCGAGCCTTTGCTAACCCTTAATCCTTGTTATAGCTTAACCTAGATTTTTTTGGGAATCGCGATCTTGCGAGAATAGATGTTATATTAGTTTGTCCGGTACTTTGTATTTTTATTCAATACCAGCCAGAACTCACTGCCGACTATGCCCAATATTAAGTCCGCCATCAAACGAGTCGAAGTCGCCGAGCGCAACCGACTACAAAACAAAGCCTACAAATCTGCTGTCAAAACTCTGATGAAGAAGTATTTGGCAGCCGTTGACACTTATGCCACTACTCCCACTCCCGAATCAATGGAGCAAGTGCAGCAGCGGATGTCTGAAGCTTTCAGCAAGATTGACAAAGCTGTAAAGCGCGGCGTGCTACACCGCAACAACGGCGCTCGCAAAAAATCCCGCTTGGCTAAGGCTCTCAAACGCAAGCTACCTCCAGTTGAGAATTAAAAATTAAAAATTAAAAATTAAAAATGCAAAATGCAAAATGCAAATTAAAAAAGTTAAAATATCAAATCTAACTTTTTTAATTTTTAATTTTTAATTTTTAATTAGATTTTGTCTTGCCATCCTCAAAAAAGTTTGGTAGAATGTCAGACTGTTTGATTTTGTGGGTTTAATGTAAAACTCCCAAGGTCAAATCTTGGCATCAGTAGGGATAGCTTCCTCAAAAGAAAAAAAGTGCAGCTAATTGACACTCACGTTCACATTAACTTTGAGGCGTTTAAGGACGACATTGAAGCCGTGCGATCGCGGTGGCGAGAAGCTGGTGTCGTCCGCCTGGTTCATTCGTGCGTGTCGCCGGAAGAATTTGTTGGAATTCAGGCGATCGCAGACCGGTTTGAAGAATTATCCTTTGCCGTCGGTCTGCACCCTCTAGATGCCCACAAATGGACAAACTCGACAGCAAGCCAGATATTAGAGTTGGCAAGCTCTGACCATAGAGTGTGCGCGATCGGGGAAACCGGCTTGGACTTTTACAAAGCAGACAACACCGAACAACAGGTAGAAGCCTTCAAATCTCAACTCCATGTAGCTCAGCAGCTAAACAAACCCGTCATCATCCACTGCCGCGACGCAGCCGCGCCAATGGCAGAAATGCTGCGGGAATTTTGGCGAAATTATGGGCCAGTTCGGGGAGTTATGCACTGCTGGGGCGGCACCCCTGAAGAAACCCAATGGTTTTTAGACCTGGGATTATATATCAGCTTCAGCGGGACTGTCACCTTTAAAAAAGCTCTGCAAATTCATGCCTCAGTTGGTAAGGTAAGCAGCGATCGCATCCTAGTCGAAACAGACTGCCCCTTTCTCGCCCCTGCCCCCAATCGCGGCAAGCGCAACGAACCCGCCTACGTGCTCCACGTAGCCGCAGAAGTTGCTCGCATCAGGGGAGTACCATTAGAAACCATAAGCCAACAAACGACCAGAAATGCCTGTCAGCTATTTAACCTAAGAGAGCCAAAAAACGAGACTGGGGATGAGAAATAACATATTAGTTTGTAAGAGTCTGAATCGATAAATTGTCGAGTTCTCTACTTTTCCCCAAAAACAAAAAAACAAAATGTCTAAAGCTTGTTAGCATCGCGATCGCGCCCTATAATTAAAAAGAGGAAACCGCGCTGGTAATGAATTGGCATCCTATCTTCAAGAACAGCAAAAACAGCCTAAGCAAAAACAGCCTAAGCAAAAACAGCAAATTGCAGTTGCGGAATTTAGTAAAATCAATGCCGTCAATTTTAGTAATTAGTTGTGCAGACATTTTCACGCCTGACAACGGCGGGGCAACAAAACCTATATTATAGCTGTGGCTGCCCTTGAATCCCTGGACAGTATGTTTGCTGTCATTTTTAGGTTTTTGTGCGCCTAGTCGCGACTGTAAGCCTTGCTACATATAAATTTCGATAAGAAGCAATTAAGCGAAATAACGTCAAGTAGAAACGCCCAGCTAGGGCATCGGTTTTGACCAGAGCCACACTGTTTGAGGAGACCCATGATTAATCAGAACTACACAGAACCCAGCTTTACCTTGCCCGATCTCATCGAAATTCAACGGGCATCATTTCGCTGGTTTCTAGAAGCCGGCCTGATCGAAGAACTAGACAGTTTTTCCCCAATCAGCGACTACACCGGCAAACTCGAACTCCACTTCATGGGCAAAGACTTCAAACTCAAGCGCCCCAAATATGACGTAGATGAAGCCAAACGCCGGGACAGCACTTATGCCGTCCAGATGTACGTACCCACCCGCCTGATCAACAAAGAAACAGGCGAAATCAAAGAAATGGAAGTCTTCATCGGCGATTTACCGCTGATGACCGATCGCGGTACATTCATCATCAACGGTGCAGAGCGGGTGATAGTTAACCAAATCGTGCGATCGCCCGGAGTTTACTACAAATCAGAAACCGACAAAAACGGCCGCCGCAGCTACAACGCCTCCCTGATCCCAAACCGGGGCGCGTGGCTGAAATTCGAGACCGATAAAAACGACCTAGTGTGGGTACGCATTGACAAAACCCGCAAACTCAGTGCCCAAGTTTTGCTCAAAGCTTTGGGACTAACCGATGGAGAAATTCTCGACTCCCTGCGCCACCCCGAATATTTTCAGAAGACCATCGAAAAAGAAGGTCAGTTTGGCGAAGAGGAAGCCTTAATGGAACTCTACAAAAAACTGCGACCCGGGGAACCCCCCACAGTTAGCGGTGGGGAACAACTACTGCACTCGCGGTTTTTTGACCCCAAACGCTACGACTTGGGCAAAGTGGGCCGCTACAAACTCAATAAGAAACTGCGGCTGTCCATTCCCGACACCATGCGCGTACTCACGCCCACAGATATTCTGTCAGCAGTCGATTATCTAATTAACTTAGAATTCGACCTCGGCCAAACCGACGACATCGACCACTTGGGCAACCGCCGCGTCCGGTCAGTGGGGGAACTATTGCAAAACCAAGTCCGCGTCGGTCTAAACCGCTTGGAGAGGATTATTCGCGAACGCATGACGGTTAGCGATGCCGATTCTCTGACACCTGCTTCCCTGGTGAATCCCAAACCCTTAGTAGCAGCAATTAAAGAATTTTTCGGCAGTTCCCAATTGTCGCAGTTCATGGATCAGACAAATCCCTTGGCAGAGCTCACTCACAAACGCCGACTTTCGGCCCTTGGGCCTGGAGGTTTGACGCGGGAGAGGGCAGGTTTTGCGGTACGGGACATTCACCCTTCCCACTACGGTCGGATCTGCCCCATTGAAACGCCGGAAGGGCCCAACGCGGGTTTAATTGGTTCCTTGGCAACTCACGCGCGGGTGAATCCCTTTGGATTTTTGGAAACACCATTTTATCCTGTAGAGAAAGGACGAGTGTTGCGCGATCGCGCCCCCGTCTACATGACAGCGGATGAAGAAGATGACTTGCGCGTAGCACCGGGAGACATTAGCACGAATGCCGAGGGTTATATTCAAGGCGACTCCGTACCCGTGCGCTATCGCCAAGAGTTCACGACTACAACTCCGCTGCAAGTGGACTATGTGGCGGTGTCTCCGGTGCAAATTGTCTCCGTGGCAACTTCCCTGATTCCGTTTCTGGAACACGACGATGCTAACCGCGCTTTGATGGGTTCTAATATGCAGCGGCAAGCAGTGCCTTTGCTCCTGCCAGAACGTCCCTTAGTGGGAACTGGTTTAGAAGCTCAAGCGGCCAGAGATTCGGGGATGGTGGTAGTTTCTAAGTTTGATGGAGAAGTTGTCTACATCGACGCAACGCGGATTATTGTCAAAACGAAGGGGAAGGGTGAAGCAGAAGGGGAAGGGGAAGAAATATATTTCAACATTCGCGACTACAAGGAACTGGCGGCGAAGCATTCCTCAGCTTTTAAGGCTAAATATGCTGGTTTCATTGAGTACGAACTTCAGAAATATCAGCGCTCTAACCAGGATACTTGTCTCAATCAGCGGCCACTAATTTATGAAGGAGATTTTGTCGTTGCCGGACAAGTGCTGGCCGATGGTTCTTCTACGGAAGGGGCGGAGTTGGCTTTGGGTCACAATATTCTCGTGGTTTATATGCCTTGGGAAGGCTACAACTACGAAGATGCGATGTTAATTTCCGAGCGCTTAGTTTATGAAGATGTTTATACTTCCATTCACATTGAGAAGTATGAAATCGAAGCGCGGCAAACGAAACTGGGGCCAGAGGAAATCACTCGCGAAATTCCCAACGTTGGGGAAGATTCCCTGCGACAGTTGGACGAACAGGGGATTATTCGCAAGGGCGCTTGGGTGGAAGCTAGCGATATTTTGGTGGGGAAAGTCACGCCGAAGGGAGAAAGCGACCAACCACCGGAGGAGAAGTTGCTGCGGGCAATTTTCGGGGAGAAAGCGCGCGACGTGCGGGATAATTCCCTGCGAGTTCCTAATGGCGAGAAGGGGCGCGTCGTAGACGTGCGGGTGTTCACGCGGGAACAGGGTGATGAGTTGCCGCCGGGGGCAAATATGGTGGTGCGCGTTTATGTGGCCCAGAAGCGGAAAATCCAAGTGGGGGATAAGATGGCGGGGCGGCACGGCAATAAGGGGATTGTGTCCCGGATTTTGCCGATGGAAGATATGCCTTATTTGCCCGATGGCACGCCGGTGGATTTAGTGCTCAATCCCTTGGGCGTACCGTCGCGGATGAACGTGGGTCAGATTTTTGAGTGCCTGTTGGGATGGGCGGGAGAGAATTTAGGCGTGCGGTTTAAGGTGATTCCTTTTGATGAAATGCACGGGGCATCAATGTCGCGGGAAAGCGTGCATGGGAAGCTGCGGGAGGCGCGGGAGAAAACTGGGAAGGATTGGATTTTTAATGAGGAACACGCGGGCAAAAGCACGGTTTATGATGGGCGCACTGGGGAGGCTTTCGATCGCCCGATTACTGTGGGTGTGGCTTATATGCTGAAGCTGGTTCACCTTGTGGATGATAAGATTCACGCCCGTTCGACGGGGCCTTATTCCTTGGTTACTCAGCAACCTTTGGGTGGGAAGGCGCAACAGGGCGGTCAACGGTTTGGGGAAATGGAAGTGTGGGCGCTAGAAGCATTTGGTGCGGCTTATACTTTGCAGGAACTTTTAACTGTGAAGTCCGATGATATGCAGGGACGCAATGAGGCGTTGAATGCGATCGTTAAGGGTAAAGCTATTCCTCGGCCTGGGACTCCAGAATCCTTTAAGGTGTTGATGCGCGAGTTGCAGTCTCTGTGCTTGGACATTGCCGTGCATAAGGTGGAGACCGCAGAGGATGGATCTTCGCGAGATGCGGAGGTGGATTTGATGGCGGATACAGGAGGAAGGCGATCGCCTTCTCGTCCTACTTATGAGTCAATTTCCAGGGATGAAATTGAAGATGAGTAACGCAGGCACGTAGTTGGGCTTTAGCCCTCTTTCATGGCTGTATAGGAGGGCTAAAGCCCAACTACGTACCTATAACAACTAACAACTAACAACTAACAAGCATAAAATGGCAAAATTAGAGCAGCGGTTTGATTATGTCAAAATCGGATTGGCTTCACCAGAACGCATTCGTCAATGGGGGGAAAGAACACTTCCCAACGGTCAAGTAGTTGGGGAAGTAACGAAGCCAGAAACTATTAATTACCGCACCCTAAAACCAGAAATGGACGGGCTATTTTGCGAACGGATTTTTGGGCCCGCAAAGGATTGGGAATGTCATTGTGGTAAGTACAAGAGAGTTAGGCATAGAGGTATTGTCTGTGAAAGATGTGGTGTAGAAGTAACTGAATCTCGCGTTCGCCGCCACCGCATGGGTTTTATTAAATTAGCTGCTCCAGTTGCCCACGTTTGGTATCTCAAAGGTATTCCTAGCTACATGGCAATTCTTTTGGATATGCCATTGCGGGATGTCGAGCAAATTGTATATTTCAACGCCTATGTTGTCCTCAATCCCGGCAATGCAGATAACTTAACCTATAAACAATTGCTGGCGGAAGACGCTTGGTTAGAAATTGAAGACCAGTTGTATAGCGAAGACTCTGAGTTGTCCGGCGTAGAAGTCGGTATTGGGGCAGAAGCACTGCAAACCCTACTACAAAACATCAATTTGGAAGTAGAAGCAGAACAGTTGCGGGAAGACATCGCTGGTGCGAAGGGTCAGAAACGGGCAAAGCTGATTAAACGTTTGCGAGTTATTGACAATTTCATTGCTACAGGTTCAAAACCCTCATGGATGGTATTGGATGTAGTCCCCGTGATTCCTCCCGATTTGCGACCGATGGTGCAATTAGATGGGGGTCGCTTTGCAACTAGCGACCTCAACGATCTATACCGCCGCGTTATTAATCGCAACAATCGGCTGGCAAGGCTGCAAGAAATTCTCGCGCCGGAAATTATTATTCGCAATGAGAAGCGGATGTTGCAAGAAGCAGTGGACGCTTTGATTGATAATGGCCGTCGGGGACGCACAGTTGTAGGGGCAAATAATCGGCCTCTGAAGTCGCTTTCAGACATTATTGAAGGGAAACAGGGGCGGTTCCGGCAGAATTTACTCGGTAAACGGGTGGACTATTCTGGTCGTTCTGTAATTGTTGTGGGGCCGAAGTTAAAAATTCATCAGTGTGGGTTGCCAAGGGAAATGGCAATTGAACTGTTTCAACCTTTTGTAATTCACCGCTTAATTCGGCAAGGGTTAGTAAACAATATTAAGGCAGCGAAAAAGTTGATTCAGCGCAGCGATCCTTCAGTGTGGGATGTGCTAGAAGAAGTGATTGAGGGGCATCCAGTAATGCTGAACCGGGCCCCGACGTTACACCGTTTGGGTATTCAGGCTTTTGAACCGATTTTGGTAGATGGGAGGGCGATTCAACTACATCCGTTAGTTTGCCCTGCTTTTAACGCCGACTTTGATGGCGACCAAATGGCAGTTCACGTACCTTTGTCTTTAGAATCTCAGGCAGAAGCTCGGCTATTGATGCTGGCTTCTAATAATATTATGTCTCCGGCCACGGGTCGTCCTATTGTTACGCCTTCTCAAGATATGGTGCTGGGCTGTTACTATTTGACGGCGGAAAATCCTGTGGCTCAAAAAGGAGCGGGCCGATATTTTTCTAATTTCAATGATGTAGTTATTGCCTATGAACAGGGAGTAATTCATCTGCATTCTTACATTTGGGTGCGCTTTGATGGGGATGTGGAGAATTCGGAGCCAGATGGCGATCCAAAAGTAGAAACTTTGGCGGACGGTAGTTTTCTTAAGGAGTATAAGTTCCGTCGGGTGCGTGAAGATAAGGATGGGGTGAGGCTTTCTCAGTATGTTCGCACGACGGCGGGGAGAATTATTTACCACCAAACAATTCAAGCGGCAATTAATAGTTAGTTAACGGTTAACAGTTAACGGTTAACAGTTAACTGTTAACGGTTAACAATTAACCGTTAACAATTAACAACTAACAACTAACAACTAACAATTAACATCAAAAAAATGGCTAACAAAAATGTGATTTTTCGTAACCGTGTTGTGGATAAGGGTCAGCTCAAGAAATTGATTTCTTGGTCGTTCACTCACTGCGGGACAGCTCGGACAGCGGCTTTAGCCGATCGCCTGAAGGATTTGGGGTTCCGCTATGCGACAAAGGCTGGAGTTTCAATTAGTGTGGACGATTTAGTTGTACCGCCATCAAAGCGATCGCTAATTGAAGCCGCAGAAGAAGAAATTCGCATTGCCGAAACTCGTTACACGCGGGGGGAAATCACCGAAGTCGAGCGCTTTCAGAAAGTGATTGATACTTGGAACAGCACTTCTGAAGACCTCAAAGATGAAGTGGTGAAGAATTTCCGGGCTTCTGACCCGCTCAACTCCGTATATATGATGGCCTTCTCTGGGGCGCGGGGCAACATCTCCCAGGTGCGGCAATTAGTGGGAATGCGGGGGTTGATGGCAGATCCTCAAGGGGAAATCATCGACTTACCGATTAAGACTAATTTCCGCGAAGGCTTAACGGTGACGGAGTATATTATTTCTTCCTACGGTGCTCGCAAAGGGTTGGTAGATACAGCATTGCGGACGGCCGATTCGGGTTATTTAACTCGCCGACTGGTAGATGTTTCCCAAGATGTGATCGTCAGGGAAATTGACTGCGGAACCACAAGGGGTCTGCGAGTGCGACCGATGTCGGACGGCCAGAAAATTTTGATTCCGCTGCGCGATCGCCTATTGGGACGCATATTAGCTGCTGATGCCATCGACCCGAAGACAAAAGCACCCGTCAAATACGGCGACGTTGAGGCAGTGCGGAACGTGGCGATGTTTGAGGAATTGGCGATCGCGATTGAAGCCAGCGGGTTAACAGAGGTACTGGTGCGATCGCCTCTAACTTGCGAATCAACGCGGTCGGTTTGTCAACACTGTTATGGTTGGTCCTTAGCCCACGCCAAGATGGTGGACTTGGGAGAAGCGATCGGGATTATTGCAGCGCAATCCATTGGGGAACCGGGTACGCAGTTAACGATGCGGACGTTCCACACTGGGGGCGTGTTCACAGGGGAAGTAGCAAAGCAGGAAAGGGCAGATTTTCCCGGAACTG
Organism: Kamptonema sp.; assembly: GCA_035298405.1. GTDB lineage: Bacteria > Cyanobacteriota > Cyanobacteriia > Cyanobacteriales > Microcoleaceae > Kamptonema. The sequence goes on from DATGYA010000749.1 coordinate 8,678, forward strand.
TGCGGTTTCAGGATTTGCGCGTGCGAACTTTCCGCACCCGACATGGTGAAGATGCTTTAGTAGCTGAGAATAATGGGTTGTTGATTTTGGAGGCCGAAGGCGCGAAAAGTTCGGGGAAAAAATCGTCTAAGTCCCACCGCGCGATCGCCGTAGTTCAAGGTTCCACTTTGATGGTGAAAGATGGCGCAGTTGTGAAAGCTGGCGACTTTTTAGCAGAAGTGCCTCTAGCAGGGCGGGCCGCCAGGAAAACTACGGAGAAAGTGACCAAAGATGTGGCCACAGACTTAGCTGGGGAGACCAAGTTCGATGGAGTGGAACAGTCGGAGAAAACCGACCGCCAGGGAAATACCACAAGGATTGCTTCCCGTGGTGGTTTGATTTGGATCTTGTCGGGGTCAGCTTATAATTTACCTCCGGGTGCGGAACCGGGCGTAAAAAATGGCGATCGCATTGAAGTTGGTGGCGTGTTGGCAACCACAAAGTTAGTGTCGGAACATGGAGGTTTAGTCCGAATTGCCGACGAACGGGAAATAGAAATTATCACTGCTTCCGTGCTCCTCGACCGAGCGAAAGTGCGAGTGGAAAGTGCCGGCGGACGCGACCACTATACAATTGAAACTATTTCCGAAATTGGAGAGGGGGAAGATGGGGTCGAGGGGGAAGTAAAATCCTCCCAAAAAGTACAGCGTTTTTCTTTGTTAACTACCCCAAATTCTAAAGTACAAAATGGGGAAGTTGTAGCAGAGTTAATTGACGATACTTACCGCACTCCTACAGGCGGAATTATTCGTTATGCCGGAGTTGAAGTTCACAAACGCGGACTGCGCGGTAAGTTGGGTTATGAAGTCGTCAAAGGCGGTACTTTGCTGTGGATTCCAGAAGAGTGCCATGAGGTGAATAAAGATATTTCTCTGCTGTTAGTAGAGGATGGTCAGTATGTAGAAGCCGGAGCAGAAATTGTCAAGGATATTTTCTGCCAAACCAACGGCGTAGTGGAAATTATGCAGAAGAATGACATTCTCCGGGAAGTTGTAATTAAGCCTGGGGAACTGCATTTAGTTGATGGCACTGTCACCGCTTTTGCTGAAGGTAAAATTGTCAATCCTGGCACTGAAATTATTCCAGATTTAGTAGTTTCTGAACTCAAATATGCTGAGTACATAGAAACTCCAGAAGGGCCGGGGTTATTGTTGCGGCCTGTGGTGGAGTTTCCAGTGCCAGACCGTCCCCGCGTGCCTTCTCAGACGGCTAATGGCGAGTCGATTGCCTTAGTAGCAGTGCAGCGGCTGCCTTATAAGGATGGGGAACGGGTGAAGTCGGTGGTGGGTGTGGAGTTGTTGCGGACGCAGTTGGTGTTAGAAATTGGCTCCCACTCTCCCTATTTAGCTGCGGATATTGAGCTGTTGCCCGATGAAGACGAACCAGGATCGATGCGTTTGCAGTTGGTGATTTTGGAGTCTTTGGCGATTCGGCGCGATGCCAGCGGAGATACTGCGGTTGGGAACACCACTACTAAGTTGTTGGTGAAAAATGGGGATGCGATCGCGCCGGGGGCTGTGGTAGCCCGTACTTCCATTCTTTCAAGGGAAGCTGGAGAAATTCGCGGGATTCGTTCTGGTGTCACCGAACCAGTGCGGCGGATTTTGATCGTCCGGGATGCGGATTTAGTCTCAGTCAAAGTGTCTGGGGTTTTGGATGTGGCGGCAGGGGCGCTGCTGGTGGCGGGGGCAGAAATTGCACCAGGGGTGTTTTTGGAGGAGTCGGGCCAAGTGGTGGCAGTGGAGGCTGGAGATAAAAACGAGCATACTTTGAAGATGCGCGTAGCCAGACCTTACCGAGTTTCTAATGGTGCCGTGCTCCACGTGCAGGATGGGGATTTGGTGCAGCGGGGGGATAATTTGGTGATTTTGGTGTTTGAACGGGCAAAGACTGGGGATATTATTCAGGGTTTGCCAAGAATTGAGGAGTTGTTGGAGGCGCGGAAACCGAAGGAGGCTTGTATTTTGGCTCGTCGGGCGGGTACTGCTCAAGTAGATATGGAAGAGGATGGTGTGGGGTTGCGGGTGATTGAGGATGATGGCGCGATCGCCGATTATCCGATGTTGCCGGGTCAGAATGCGATCGTGTCTGATGGACAACGGGTGGAAGCCGCTCACGCTATTACTGATGGCCCAGCGAATCCCCATGAAGTTGTCGAGATTTATTTTGCGGCGCTCAAGGAGCGGGGAATTTCTACTATTGATGCAGCGCGGGAGAGTTTTCAGCAAGTACAGGCTTTCTTAGTCAGCGAGGTGCAGTCGGTTTATCAGTCTCAGGGGATTGATATTTCTGACAAGCACATTGAGGTGATTGTCCGCCAGATGACTAATAAGGTGCGGATTGATGATGGGGGGGATACGACGATGTTGCCTGGGGAGTTGGTGGAGTTGCGCCAAGTGGAACAGGTAAACGAGGCGATGAGTATTACTGGGGGGGCTCCTGCTGAGTATACTCCCGTGCTCTTGGGGATTACTAAGGCTTCGCTGAATACTGATTCCTTCATTAGTGCTGCTTCCTTCCAAGAGACAACGCGGGTGTTGACTGAGGCGGCGATTGAGGGTAAATCTGATTGGCTGCGGGGTCTGAAGGAGAATGTGATTATCGGGCGGTTGATTCCGGCTGGTACTGGCTTCAATGCTTATGAGGATGCTATGAACGCCGATCTAGCATTGGATGCAGGGGCCTTTGATGAGGGGGTTGATGTGGGTGGTGTGGTCTTGGACGATCGCTCTGCTCGTCGGGCTTACACTATTGAGAGTGCTCTTGATGTTAAGGCTGGGATTAGCCCCGATCTTGATGGTGATGAAGATGATATTGATGATGATGATTTTGAAGAGGAGGCGATCGTTATTGATGATGACTTGGAGGATGGGGCTGAGGATGCTCTTTCTTCCATCATGGAGGATGATGACATGATGGGTTATGACTTCGATGAGGACGACGACTAAATAATTAAAAATTAAAAATGCAAAATTAAAAATTTAATTCATTCTTAATTTTGCATTTTTAATTTTTAGTGTTTAATTTTTTATTTTTCTACCAGCATGGTTTTATCTAATCCATCTACTGACCAACCTTCAATGGCGGAGGGCGACCACTATCACGATAGTGACTCTCCCCACCCTCACGTTCACAGCGAAGAATCTCTGCGCCGGATTGTGAATCGGCTTTCTCGGATTGAGGGACACATTCGCGGTGTTAAAACAATGGTGCAGGAAAGCCGTCCTTGTCCTGAAGTGTTAGTGCAGGTCGCTGCTGTCCGAGGTGCTTTAGACCGCGTGGCACGGATGATTCTTGATGAACATTTGACTGAGTGTATTGGTAGGGCAGCTAAACAAGGCAATATTGAAACTGAGATTAAAGAGTTGAAGGCGGCGTTGGATCGATTTTTGCCTTAAGGAAGAGGGAAGAGGGAAGAAGGAAGAAGGAATCAACAACTAACAACTAACAACTAACCACTAACACTTAGTTATTAAGTTTTAGTTAGTTTGGCTTTAAGTTGGTACCTTACTGTGGCATAAACTGCTTTATAAGAAACCTCAATATTATACTCATAAAGCAACCACTCTTGAACTTCTCTGTAGGTTTTGAAGCCTTTTTGAGGATCGTTGAGGCGTAGTTCTAATCCAGCACGAGCCTCCGCAGAAATAGCGGGTTTACGACCCCCGCTGTGCTTCGCTTCTAGGAGACCAGACAAACCATGAGTGCGATACTTTTTCAACCAGCGCTGTAATGTGATTCGGTTTACTCCTATAGTAACTGCTAGGTCTTTTACCCTCTTGACTTGACCTATTTTGAAAAGATAAAGCGCTTGAATTTTTTGAAAGCCACTAACTGTTTTTTGTTCCGTTAGAAGACTTTTTAATTCTTCGGCTGTCTCTGTGATGTCGAGCTTGCATACCCCCGCCATGTCAATCTCGCCCCAGGTTTTTGTTTAATTTTGTCTTTCTAATTATTTAGATTAAAAATTATGTTGAAAATATTAAAAAGTAATTCATTCGGTTTTAAATTTTTTCCAAAATGCTAGCCAGTCAATCAATAACCCTAATTGAACCCTGATGTAAACTTTCAAACACTTTGTTGATACAGTTCTGCTCTTCAGTGTTCAAGAAATCTTTCGCCAATAGCATCGACATTAACCGCCGCCGATCGGTACGAGTAATTTTGCGATTAGAAAATATTTGTGAAACTATTTGCTCAAGACTGAATTGGGGAAAGCCGACGGTTCCTATCATTATTATTTAGGGAACTCAACATAATTACTATCGGTTGTAATTATTGTAGAATCTGCGATCGCTAACGCTTAAATTATGTGATAATATTTGCGCTCATAAGTGATATTAATCACACCAAAATTTAGTCAAATCCTCAACTAACTCCATACTAAACATCTACTTTTAATTTTTTGTCCGGTGAACACACCTGAGCAAGAGTATTTTGCATTTAATAAGGTATAGAGAATTTACAATGAACGTTGACGAACTGCTGAGGTTATACGCAACAGGAGAAAGAAATTTTAGTGGGGTGTACCTACCAGAGGTTTACCTGTACGAAGCAGAGCTGATTGGAGCCAATTTATGCGAGTCTGACATTACCGGAGCTAACCTGAGTAAAGCCAAACTAAACAGAGCCAACCTCAGCAAAGCCAATCTCACCAAGACCAACCTTAGCCGCATCGATCTCGGTGGAGCAGACCTAACAGCAGCGCTATTAGCTGAAGCAAACCTCTATCGAGCCGATCTGATTGGTACGAATCTGAGCAAAGCAGACCTGAGTGGGGCCAACCTGAGCCAGGCAAATCTTATAGGAGCGAATATATCAAGAGCGATGCTGTGTGAGACAGACTTACACGGAGTCAACCTCTACGGAGTCAATCTGCGTCGCGCAATTCTCACTGAAGCCGACCTGATCGGAGCCAACTTAAGCAAAGTAGACCTAAGCGGAGCCGACTTAATGGGGGCCAGCCTGATTAGAGCAGACTTGACTGAAGCAATTTTAAGTGCGGCAGACTTAACCGGGGCGAATCTGCTAGGCGCAAACCTGACGGGAGTAAACCTAAGTGGAGTATATCTCAAGGGCGCAACTATGCCCGATGGTACAATTCATGATTAATTGACAGTTAACAGTTAACAGTTAACTATTAACTGTTAACAACTGTCAATTTATTTCCAAATAAGCAATAATAGCAGTATTTTAGATTTTATATTTTGGATTTAGAGGCTTAAAGATGAAACTCAGAATCCTCGCCACTGTAACACTACTGACCACCATTGTCCCTGCCACTGCCGCATCTGCCGAGAATATTCAACATACCCAACAGCTACTAGCAACCCGACAGTGCCCCCAGTGCGACCTGAGCGGTGCAGGGCTAGTTTTAGCTAATCTTGCTGGAGCCGATCTCAGAGGAGCTAACTTGAGCGGTGCAAATCTCAGCCGTGCGAATCTCAGCGGTGCCGATCTCAGCGGTGCCGATCTCACTGGCACCAGTCTCTTTGGTGTCAACTTGAGCGGTGCAAATCTTGCTGGTGCAAACCTGACAGGTGCGGACTTGAGAAGTGCTTATCTCGGCAATGCCAATTTGGTTAGCGTTAATCTGAGTAATGCAGTATTGCTCGGAGCTAGGGGAATGCCAACTAATATTGGGGAAGCAGAGGACTTCTACAGATTAGGGGTAGCAGAAGCCAAAGCTGGAAACTATAGAAACGCGATAGATTATTACAATCAAGCGCTTAGCCTTAAACCCGATATAGCGGCATTTTATTTTGCGCGGAGTATGTCTCGCGCTGACTTGGGAGATTTTGCTGGTGCGACTCAGGATGCCCAGCAAGCTGGTCAGCTTTTTGCTTCCCAAGGAAATGCCAGAGGTCAAGAAATGTCGAAGCAGTTAGTACAAGCACTTGTAGCCCGTCAAAAGCCAACGGAACCCTCAACGGGTGGGGGGGGATGGATGAATGCTCTAGGAGCGTTAGGATCTGTCCTGCTGAAAGTTTTGTTTTAAAACTGTTAACTGTTAACTGTTAAATAGGGGGCGGGTTTTGTTGAAGTCTCATCTTTTTGGAAACAAAGGTTATCTGCTAACCTGCCCTTACAAAATCAGCAATTAACAACTAACAACTAACAATTAGCAATTAATGCAAGGGAATCTCAATTCTGAACTCGGTACCTTGACCTGGTTGAGAAATACACCTGAGTACACCCTTGTGTTTTTCTACTATAATTTGGTGGCTGATGGACAGACCTAAACCCGTTCCTTGACCGACAGGTTTAGTAGTAAAAAAAGGATTAAATACCTGAGAAACTAAATGTGGCGGGATACCTTCACCGTTATCAGCAATAGAGATGACCGCAGTTTTGGGATCTGTCAATTGAGTGCGAATCCGAATGTAAGCGGGTACATAATTAGGGGTGAAAAATACCGAGGTTTGAGTTGCATTCCCCTGACCTTCTGTTTCCTTTTCCTTATGGCTAAGACTCCGCTCCCTAGTTCCAGTTTCTAGGGCATCAATAGCATTGCTGATGATGTTCATAAATACCTGATTCAGCAAGCCAGCATAACACTCCACCAAGGGCAAGTTCCCATACTCTTTGATAAGCTCAATAGCGGGGCGTTCTGGCTTGGCTTTTAGGCGGTGCTGTAAAATCACTAAGGTACTTTCTAGACCTTCGTGGATGTCCACTGGTTTCTTTTCTGCTTGATCTAGCCGCGAGAAATTGCGTAAAGACAGAACTAGCTGGCGAATGCGTTCAGCTCCCATTTTCATCGACTCTAGAAGTTTTGGTAAATCTTTGATCATAAATCCCAAGTCAATAGCTTCGATGCAATCGCTAATTTCAGCATCGGGTTTAGGGTAATGCTGCGAGTATAGTTCTATCAAATCTAGTAACTCTCGGCTGTATTCGCTAACGTGAGAAATGTTACCGTAGATAAAGTTGACGGGGTTATTGATTTCGTGGGCAACGCCTGCAACTAATTGTCCTAGTCCAGACATTTTCTCGGTTTGAATGAGTTGAGCTTGGGTTTGTCGCAGTTCACCGAGAGTTTTTGCTAGCTGTTGAGCTTTGGCTTGTTCTGCGATCGCGGCGGCTTGACTTGCTTCATAAAGTTCTGCTTGCTGAATTGCGATCGCAGCTTGATGAGCTAACTGTTGTAGCAAATCTCTTTCAAAATTCTGCCACACCCTCGGTCCCGAACACTCGTGGGTAATCAGCAATCCCCACAGCAAAACCTCCGTTGCAATCGGGACAATTAAACTTGATCTTACCTGAAGATTCTCCAAAAACTCTCGGTGACAAGCGCTTAAATTCTCCTCATAAATATCATTAATTGCCTGCACCTTTCCTTCTCGATAAAGACAACTTGATTCCTCTGGAAAGCATTTTTCCGGTGCTTTTAATCCTAAAATTGAAGCCCGCCCACCGCGTTTTGTATCCGTGAGAGGAGCAATACCTTCCACCACAACCTCGCCCTCTCTACCTTTAATAAACTGATAAATCACAACGCGATCTGTATTCAGCAAAGTTCGCACTTCTCGCACAATAGTTTGCAAAATAGTTTTTAAATCTAGCGTACTACGGAGTTGGTCTGTAACTCGCCTCAATACCTTTGCTAACTCCAAAGATTGCTGCAATTGTGCTGTCCGTTCTTGAACTTGACGCTCCAAATTAGCATTAAGATTTTGCACCTCTTTGTAGAGAGCATATTGCTGAATTGCCATTGAAAAGTGATTGCCTAAAGCTTTCACTTGTTCAATATCATCACTACTCCACTCGCGGGATTGACCTTTTTTAAGTTCTCGCCACACTTCAAAAGATTGTCGGGGCAATCTTTGTTTGTCATTACTTTCAAAGCGACCTGCCCACAATTTTTCAGTTTCAATTTCATTGCGAAAAATCGTCAAACAGCCGAGTAACTGTTGGCGGTAGTGGAGCGGCACTACCACCAAACCTCTAATCTTAGTGTCTTGAAAAGCTGGAACTAAGACTCTAAATAAAGGTTCTTTATATAAGTCTGAAATAATCCAAATTGATAAGTGAGAATAGGTAATTGGCAATTGGTAATTCGTAGTTGATAATTTTGAAATCTGACGCTCTTGTTTGAAACCTGATTCAGCCCAATGCTGCCATAAAGAATGCTCTTCGAGTAAGCTCGTTTTTTCCCATGCTGGTAAAATTGGCTGTTCGCCGCAGGTAAACAGCTCAAAGGAAAAAGGGAGGGAATTATTTGTAAAGTTTCTAATTTCTAGATTGGGGTCTTTTGACGAGGTATTGTCATTTTTTATCTTTGGGTTTTTACTCTTGATGTAGAGTCTCCCACCCGCACCTTGAAGAGCGGTGACTGTAGCTTCTAAAGCAGCTTGTAGTTCAATAGTGGGTTGACCGTGCAGGAGGGTTGCGACTTGATTAATTGTCGCTTCGCACCAGGCTTTTTTGCGGGTTTGGGCGAGGAGAAGAGAGTGAGCGATCGCGATCGCCACTTGATCCGCAACTAACTGAACTACTTGTAAATCTGTTTCTGAAATTCGTTTGGGTTCAGAATGGTGAGAAACTAACAATCCCCATAGTTCTGTTTGAGATTTAAAACTGTGAGATGGTGATTGAAAACTCCTGACATCATCTGTGATTTTGGAATCATTTCTCTGAGGTAAAATTGGCACTACTAAAGAGGATTGTACTCCCATTGCTGTGAGATAAGTAGCGTGGCAAGTATCTACCGATCTATATCGGATTTCTTCCCTCACCAAAAGTTCCCCTGTTTCCGCAGCATCCAGGGGACTAATACCAATCAAACCGGAAGCAACATCAACTATTGTACGTTGGCGAACCTTGACATACATCTCGCGAGCTTCCAGGGGAATATCATCGGCTGGGAAATTTAGATTGATCAGAGATGGCAGATTATTGTTATTAATAGACTCGGCAACTACTTCGCCGCTACCATCGCTACTAAACCGATAGATCATAATTCGATCTGTTCCCAAAAACGTTCGCATTTCCTGTGCCGCACAGGTTAATATCTCTGGTAATTCCAAAGATTGGCGGATGCGTTTCGTGATCCGACGCAGCAAAACTTCTCTGTCTAGTCTCTGCTGTAATTCTTGTGTATTTTCTCCCTGGTTCATAAGACTCCTTTGTCAAATCAATGAAAAAACTATTGTAGGGTGTGTTAGTGCAAACCGTTTTCGGTTTAAGCTTCTGTGTATTCTAGCTGACGCACCCGTGCCTCCCTTGTTAATCGTTTAAATGCGTAACAGCTTATCAATTAGTTATTAAAAATTAGCGATGAGCTCCCTGCGTTGTCTTTGATCCTAGCGGGGAAAATAGTGAGTTTTCAAGCAAACTCTCCATTTCTATCATCTTATACATTTTGAGCTATCTGGAAAATTTTATGAAAATCACAGTAAATCTCATAAAAAGTTAATATTTTTTAACAAAAATTATATAATGCTAACAAAACAGCGAGGGGAAGATTAGTTAAGGGCACTCCCAGTGAGCTATATCAAAAATAACTGTAGCTAAATTTATCTCTATATAACTTAATAAAAAGTTAATTAAGTTTATAATTAGGGTAGTATGCTTGGGGAAGGTGTTGGGAGATTTCAAAACGGACACTCATCAGAATTTTACCTAAATGGTTTTGACCCGTGCGATCGCAACCGCAGCCCCAGAAATAATCATGAGGGGAATCTTCAACGATCGCGCGATCGCCTGTAGCCAGGAGAATAGCTTGGATGTCAGTATGGGTGAGAAACTTAACTAAAACCGCCTCTCGCATCACTTGAGTTTTCACTTCTTCCCAGTCGTGGCGGAGTTGGCGGCTGGGATCGCGACCTAACCTAGCGGCTTCCTGCGGCGTTGGGGAGGCTTGAATCAGGCAAATTAACTTTTCATCTGCACTTTTGAAAAATTTTTGTGCCTGATAATAATGTTCCACCGTCAACCAATTTTGACCGTTTAAATAAATGCCGTGGGGTGAAAAGTTAGAAAAGCAACCATAAGGCTCTTCTACCTTATAAAAATAAATTGTCATCGGCGTTGAACATGGAGATTTTGAATTTGTAGGGGCGGTGTCCCCGTGTCCGCCCTCAATTTTGAGTTTTAAATTTACAGTCTAAAATGGCATCAAACGTTTAATAGCACGGTTGGCGATATCGGCATATTGAAGTTCTCCACACAGGATCTTACTCATCACTTGGGTAGCGACTGGCAACTTGACACCTGCTTTGTAGGCAACTCCAGTAAACTGATAGAATGCTCCAGCTAAACGACTAGCCCAAACCATATCACTGCCCCATTCTTCGCTAATAACTTGAGTGTATTTTTCTAGGGCATCGCCTGCGCCGCTTAAAGCTTGATCAATTGCTTCAGCAGCTTTTACCCCACTAAAAATTGAAGGGCGAATACCTTCCCCGGAGAGGGGATCTGCTAAAGCTGCCGCTTCTCCTGCGAGCAGTGCGTTTTGAGCGTGAAGCTTGCGATCGCCATCCCACAAACACAAGGGATATTCATAAACCTGACTATTTTTAACATCAACGCCAGACGCGGTGGCGTAATCAGTTAAAATATTTTTGAGATTTTTAGGATCGTCGCCCTTCAATGTCGCGATGCTGATCGAGTAGCCACCTGCTTTAGGAAAACTCCAAATATAGCCTTTTTTAACTGTGCCAAAATCAAATTTGAGCGTATCCCCTGTAATTGATTCTGTTTCTAAAACTGCACCTAAATGACGTTTTGGTTCTTTAAAACCCAGCCATTTAGCCATCGGCCCTGCTGCTCCATCAGCGGCAATTAAATAGCGAGCTGTAACAGGTTCTGCGTTAGTATTAACTTGCCAAGAGGAGTTTTTAAACTCTATTCCCTTAACTTCTGTAGCCGCACGAATTTCAGCGCCAAGATTTTGAGCTTGTTGGATTAAAAAGTTGTCAAACTCCGCACGTCGCACCATCCACATTGAGGTATTGATATCAACTTCAACTGGATCTCCCATCTTCCATGTGTAGCGAATTTTGTTTGCTTTCAGTGAAATAGCCGGAGTTAAATCAAAGTCAAACCACTGAGCGATCGCTGGAGAAACTCCTCCGCCACAAGCTTTAAATCGTGGCAAAGATTCCTTTTCCAAAAGTAAAACTGAACGCCCTCGCTTGGCTAAATGATAGGCTGCTGTACTTCCGGCTGGGCCGCCACCGACAATAATACAATCAAACATTTTAGTTAGTTGTTAGTTGTTAGTTGTTAGTTGTTAAAGTTAACTGTTAACAGTTAACAGTTAACAGTTAACAACTAAACTGTCTTGATATCTTTTTCTTTTGCTGCGAGTACTTCGTCAATTTTGGTAATGTACTTATCCGTCATCTTTTGCATTTTGTCTTGCAAATCCCGCGCTTCATCTTTGGAGACTTCACTGCTCTTTTCCTGCTTGCGAATAGACTCTACGGCATCGCGGCGGATATTGCGGATAGAAACTTTACCTTCTTCGGCAAACTTAGCAGCAAGTTTTACCAATTCTTGGCGGCGATCGCTGGTTAGCTGCGGAATATTCAAACGGATTGCAGCGCCGTCATTACTGGGAGTAAGTCCCACATCAGACAGAGATATTGCTTTCTCGATCAAATTAATAGTTTTGCGATCGAAGGGTTGAATAGTAATCGTACTTGCATCCGGTGTACTGATGCTAGCCAGAGATTTGATTGGAGTCGGAGATCCATAATAATCTACCATTACGCGATCTAGGAGGGAGGCGTTGGCGCGTCCCGTCCTAATCGTATTAAAAGACCGTTGAGTAGACTCAACTGCCTTTTGCATAAAATCTTCAGCTTCAGCTAATTTCACAAGAACCTCCCACAAGAGTTCCAATAGATTCTCCCATCACAGCGCGGTAGATATTTCCCCGTACCGAGAGGTCAAACACAATAATAGGAATGTTATTTTCTTTGCAAAGCGCGATCGCGGTACTATCCATCACCCGCAAGTCTTTAGCCAAGACGTGATTATAAGTGAGGGTTTTGTAGCGGATTGCACCCGCATTGAGATGCGGATCTGAATCGTAGATTCCATCTACCTTAGTTGCTTTGAAAATTACCTCCGCGTCAATTTCAGCCGCTCGCAAAGCTGCTGTAGTATCGGTGGTAAAAAATGGATTGCCAGAACCCGCACCGAAAATAACCGCGCGTTTTTTTTCTAGGTGACGGATGGCGCGACGGCGGATGTAAGGTTCGGCTACTTCCTGCATTGCGATCGCAGTTTGTACTCTAGTTGGGACTCCAGCTTGTTCCAAAGCATCTTGTAAGGTAATGGCATTCATCACCGTTGCAATCATACCCACATAATCAGCCGTCGCCCGATCCATACCTGCCGCCGCCGCCTTCACGCCGCGAAAAATATTGCCGCCGCCGACAACTATCGCCACCTGAATGCCTTCCGATACGACTTCGGCTACTTCCTGAGCGATATCCTGAACGACTACGGGATCTATGCCATAGCCTAGACTCCCCATTAGTGCTTCACCGCTCAGCTTCAGCAAAACTCGCCGATATAGTATCCCCATGCCGTGACTTTTTTGTTAACGCAAATTGCCTCCACCATAAGATAGCAGTAGAGTGGCACTTTGAACATCAACCTTAGTTAGAAGA
>DATGYA010000750.1:0-14113 GCA_035298405.1 Kamptonema sp.
CCTCCCTTATGTCGAGAATTCTTGCTACTGCTAGAGAATGTGGCTGTCGGACTGTGACTTTAAACTTGCAGCTAGCGGCGGCTTCTGTGTTCGCGGACTTAGATAGGTTTCTTCAGTGGTTTTGTGCTAGTACCGGAAAAAGTTTGGGCTTGGAAAATCGAGTAGCTGATTATTGGGATGATATTTTTGGGAGTAATTATAATTGTACTGATTACTTTGAGAATTATCTATTAACCGCTTGTGATTCTCCTTTGGTACTGGCATTAGATGATGCCGATCGGGTTTTTCAATATCCAGAAATTGCGTCGGAGTTTTTTGGCTTATTGCGAGCTTGGTATGAAAAAGCTAAGTATGGAGATAGCGGTAGCCCATCTTTTGAAAAACTACGATTAGTAGTGGTTCATTCTACAGAAGTTTACATTCCACTCAATTATAATCAATCACCTTTTAATGTGGGATTGTCAATTGATTTACCCCCACTGGCTGAATTTCAGGTGCAGGATTTGTCGCTTCGACACGGACTAGAGATGTCTGGAAGTCAGATTGACCAATTGATGGCGCTGGTGGGTGGAAATCCCTATCTGTTACGGGTGGCGATGTATCACATTAGACGGCGGGACATAACATTTGAACAGTTGTTAAAAACGGCCGCAACTGAAGGCGGAATTTACAGCGATCATTTACGCCGCCAGTGGCGACATTTACAAGAATGTCCAGAATTAGCGGCGGCGTTTGAGCTGGTGATTGCATCGGATGTGCCTGTAGAACTAGATTCAAAGCTGGGGTTTAAATTGCAAAGTATGGGATTAATAATTTTGTGGGGAGGTGAAGTTACTGCGAGTTGTGATTTGTATCGCCAATATTTCCGCCGCCCTCCGAGTCAGTGGAAACAGTTAAGCGATCGCATTGCTAAGTTAGAGAGGGATAACCAAGAGTTACAGCAATTGGTGAAGGTCGATAGTTTAACTCAATTGGCTAATCGCCGCTGCTTTGATGAATACTTAAATTTAGAATGGCGACGTTTGGCTCAACTTGGAAAGCCGCTATCGTTGATATTATGCGATATTGATTTTTTTAAGGCTTACAATGATACTTATGGTCATCCAGCAGGGGATGAGTGCTTACAAAAAGTTGCTAAGGCGATCTCAACTGCTTTGAAATCGCCTGATGATTTGGCGGCGCGTTATGGTGGTGAAGAATTCGCGCTGGTTTTACCAGATACTTCTGTAGAAGGGGCGCTGTTAACAGCAGAAATTATTCGCGCTAATCTGAAGGGGCTGCTAATTCCCCATAGTAACTCAGATGTAGGCTATTTTCTGACTCTGAGTTTGGGTGTTAGCACTATAGTTCCTAGTCTTGAATCTTCTCCTGCTGCGATCGTGCACGTGGCAGATCAGGCTCTTTATGAGGCTAAGGCTCAAGGGCGCGATCGCACTGTTTTAAAGTTGTTTTCATAGAAATTTGTTAATTGTTAGTTGTTAATTGTTAGTTGTTAGTTGTTGGTTGTTAGTTGTTAGTTGTTGGTTGTTAGTTGTTAGTTGTTAGTTGTTAATTGTTGGTTGTTAATTGTTGGTTGTTAAACCATGACAAATTATGAATATCAAGTGGGGGGAAGTTTGCCAGCAGATGCGCCTACATACGTGACAAGAGGGTGCGATCGCGAACTTTATGATGCTTTGAAATCCGGTGAATTTTGTTATGTGCTTACTTCCCGGCAAATAGGCAAATCTAGTTTGCGGGTGCAAACTATGCGCCATTTGCAAGTAGATGGAGTTGCCTGTGGTGTTGTGGATATTACAGGGATCGGGACTGCTGCTGTGACGATCTCACAGTGGTATGCTGGCATTGTAGCAACTTTAGCTTCCAGCTTTAAAATTGAAATTAATGTGAGGTTATGGTGGCGCGATCGCGAACACTTAACACCAGTATTAAGGTTAAATGAATTTATCGAACAGGTATTGTTACCATCTGTAAGTCACAATATTGTCATTTTTTTTGATGAAATTGATAGCGTTCTCTCTCTCAGTTTTTCTACTGATGATTTTTTTGCACTGCTTCGATGTTGCTACAATAAACGCACTACAAATCCAGAATATTATCGTCTGAATTTTGCTGTATTAGGAGTAACTACTCCTACTGAGTTGATTGCTGAAAATGCCCGATCGCCCTTTAATATCGGTCGAGAGATTCAGCTTCAAGGGTTTGAACTAGAGTCAGCCTTACCACTAGCGAAAGGTTTAGAAGGAAAAGTAGAGCATCCCCTAGCAGTTATTCAAGAAATATTGGAATGGACTTCGGGACAACCATTTCTAACTCAAAAGCTTTGTCAAATCGTTCTTGAAGAAAGAGAAGCAGGAAGAGAATTATCAATCGATCGAATAGTGAAAGTTCGGATTGTTGAAAATTGGGAAGCTCAAGATGAGCCAGAGCATCTGAAAACAATTCGCGATCGCCTCCTAAAAAATCCCCAGCGTATTAGCCGCTTATTAGCAGCTTATCAGCAAATTATCGCACCGAATCAGAGTGAAGACTGCACGGAATTATTAGAGAAAAGTTCAGAATATATAGAATTGCAACTTTCAGGTATAGCCATCAAATACCAAGACAAGTTAAGAGTATCTAACCCCATTTACGAAGCAATATTTAACAGAGATTGGGTACAAAAAGAATTAGCCCAACTGCACCTAGACTCCGAAGCCCTCAAAGCCAGCGAAAGCTCTAAAAATACCAATATTTTTTCCACTTCCTTTGATAGAATTAGAAATTATGCAAAGATGCCCCCACCCCCGCCTTAAAAAGCTGAGGCTGAGATATCTAGCCTTTTCAAGCGGGTAAAAGGGATCTGAGCTTCAGTTTTTAGTGCGTAAATCCTAAAAATTTGAGATGGTTAGAAAGAAACTAACCTATGCTCGCCTGTGAAACCAATACTTAGTTTGGGATCAACTTTACAGGAATTAACCCTGTACGAAGCTTGCCTGGAGTCTGATTGTCCAGGGGGGGAAGTAGCCAAGGTTTTTGAAGCAAACCCTTTACTTCCCGGTATCATCATCGCGAATAAAGAGCAATTTGCAGGTATGATTTCCCGGCGGCGTTTTTTTGAGTACATGAGTCGCCCCTACAGCTTAGAGTTATTTCAAAAACGACCTCTACTAGCGCTCTACCGCTTTGCCCAAGTACAACTTTTAGTTTTAGACAGCAAGACTTCTATAGTTGTAGCAGTGCGACAGTCTTTGCAGCGATCGCCTGAATTAGTTCACGAACCCATCGTCGTACAAATCGACGCGGAAACTTACAAGATATTAGATGTCCAGCAATTACTTTTAGCTCAGTTGCAAGTACACGAAATGACAACAGTAGCTATGCGCGAGTCTGAAGCTCAGTTGAGACATCAAGCCCAACAGCTCGAACTAGCCCTCCACGAACTTCAGCGCACCCAAACTCAAATGATTCAGACGGAAAAAATGTCTTCTTTGGGGCAATTAGTTGCAGGTGTCGCCCATGAAATTAATAACCCCATCAGCTTTATTTACGGCAACTTGCCCCACGCCAGCAACTACATCAAAGGTTTGATACGGATGCTGCACGTTTATAAACAACACTATCCTCAGCAATTGCCATCCATTCAAGCGGAAGCAGAGGAAGTAGAACTCGATTACCTGCTGGAAGATTTGCCTAAACTGTTAAATTCGATGGAACAGGGAGCAGAGCGGATTCGCGACATCGTGCTCAACTTGCGGAATTTCTGCCGACTAGACGAAGCTCAGATGAAGCCTGTTAATATTCACGAAGGAATTAATAACGCGCTGTTGCTCCTACAAAATCAGCTTAAAGGAAAACCGGGAAAACCCGCGATCGCGGTTTGCAAAAATTACGGCGATTTACCGCTTGTTGAGTGTTATGCCGGACAGCTAAATCAAGTATTTATGAATATTTTGGTTAATGCTATTGACGCTTTGGCAGGAGGTGTTGGCCACCGACTAGCAGGGAACGAGACAGGGAAAAATACAGAAGATTCTAAGTGCAATTCTCCTACAATTTGGATTGCCACCGAGGTAGTAGAGGGTAATAAGGTAGTCATTCGTATTACTGACAACGGCCCTGGAATGACAGAAGATGTGCGGATGCGGCTGTTCGATCCTTTCTTCACTACCAAGCCAGTAGGTTCTGGAACAGGTTTGGGGCTATCGATCAGCTATGAAATTATTATCAATCAACATGGCGGCGAATTAGAGTGTTTTTCCGAACCAGGACACGGAGCAGAGTTTGCGATCGCAATTCCGATTCAGCAGTCTCCCAGTCTGAATATGTTGCCTCGGTTTGCCTAGTAATTAACCCAAAGTATAGAGGCGCGGTTAATTGCGCCTCTACAAACTCCCTGCCGTTTTTTCTATTCTTCTTCCTCTTCTTCATTGCTGGGGTAGACAAAGCTGTGGGAACGCCCTGTCAAAACGGATTTGCCAAGGGAGAGGGCTTTTTGGGCAGCTACAGCCGCTTTGTGCTTCCAAGTTGCCTTACGCATATTCCGCTTGGATTTCGAGGTTTTCTTCTTAGGGACAGCCATGACAGTAAATAGTTTCTGCTTTTATAGACAAACAATCATCTTATCCCATTTTGGTCGTTAGTCCGAGTGTCTTGAGAGTTTTGAGTTTTGAGTTTTGAGTTGGGAATTCCAGTTTCGCCCTCTCTCCGTCTCCCTGTCCTCCGTCTCCCATTCCCTAAAGTTCGTGAAAATTATAAATCACGATGCCTGTTATTGGGTCATTCTCAATGCTGACATAGCCAGTTTTGAGCAGTTCCGTGAGTGTCGCTTCCACTTCAGCAAAGCTAGCGCCTGTTGCCATCACACCTTGGGTAACAGATACTTTTCCTCCTTTGGCATCAGCTACTTTGAGGAGTTTGACCGTTAACTGTTCAGGGGTTTGCTTGACCAATGCTTGTGCGATCGCAGCACTTGCTTGGTGATACATTGGTATACCTGCACTGGATACGCCGAGTTTTTCTCTGATATTGGCGTTATGTTCGTCCACCATACTAGGAATTAGCAGCAAATCCACTACTTGCCCTATACCCAGCAGTCCTCCCGTGAACAGCCATAGCAAACCTGTACCAATTTTGCCATTGTAAAGGCGGTGGAGTCCGCTCAGACCGATTAACCATCCTGCCCAGAAAAGGTAACTTACGCCCAAATTGTTCATAATGCCCCATAATTCTTAAGTTTGTCGCCCACGCACCCCTAGATATATATTCTGTACTCTCTTTACCATGTTTGCACAGCTACCGATACGACTCAAACAGCAATACGGCATATTCCATAGAAACCAACAAGCCCCACTTAATATCAAAGTGGGGCTTTCCCTGAAACTGTAGATAATTATGTGCTATTTCTTAAAAAGCTCGAGCAGGCGATTTCACCTACTCAAGCATTACCCTGTGACCAGTAAACATAGCCAGAAAAAGCTGTAATCCTAAACTTCAGGAGGGTTTCAGCTTTTTCTGCCCACTGAATTCTGAATCATCGGTTTGACCTAAAACCTAGAGACTCAAAATTGCCTTCAAGGTTCCCCAGCTTACTGGCCTACAGCTATCGCGCCCAGTCGGTACCCTTCCAAATAGTAAAAAACAAAACGCTAGAAATTAAAGCTCCCAAAATCCATTTAACAGAATTTTTTAGCAGTACCAAACGCTGATTTGATTGAACTGCTTTACTTTGATTTTCTAACTGCTGCTTTGCAGGATCGATTCTCGAAAGAATTTGCTTTTTCAATTCCTCTGGATTTTGGGTATTTGCTTGTACCCCCAAGCGCGTGAGTTCGTTCGCCAGATTCTTTAAATCTTCAGGCGAACCCTTGGTTAGCCGCTCTTCAACTTGTTTTAGTTGCGATAGTTGTTGCCCAGCTTGCTGTGTAATTTGTTGATTGTTTTGGTTATTAATTTTCAGAGTATTAACAATTCCTAAAGGAATCATTAACACAAACACCAGCGCTAGCAATAGACATAGCCAAGACAAAAACTTCAAAACTAAATCTTCTTTTTCAGAGCGATCGTAATCCTCCCCAAAAAATATTAGGGCCAGTCCCAATAAAGGAACAGGAACTCGTTCAACCAAAGCTCCTATCGTCTGCAATTCCCAAACCGGGTTGAGAAAGTTTGGCGGGGTAAAAGTCGCGATAATATCTAATAGCGACAGCACTAATAGACCATAGCCCACCCAACGAAGTCTATATATAGAAAAACCTTGTTCGCCTTGCACTCCAGTCATAAAAATTGAACCCTTTGTAATAGAAATAGTTTCCGCCCTGATTCAAGGCTGTGGAAAGCGTGGTTGCCACCACTGATACCAAGAAACCCAAGCAGTTTCTAGGATTTTATTGGCATTTGTGGGCGTTGTCCGATCTAAAGGGATAGACATTTGAGTCCACAAGCAGCGCTGGTCTTGCAGTTTTCCCTGACCCAACAACCAAGGTACAATCCGACTTAATTGCAAGTCAAATGTATTACGGTTGTATCTAAACTGCTCGACAGTGAAAGTAGAGCCACCGTTAGGATTTATACAAGTACTCAGATATGCTCGGTTTTCGTGTTGCAAAAGCCCATAAAATCCCACCCCTTTAATATTCGCTACTGTTAGTGTAGCAGGAGATGACTTAAGACCAGTATGGTTTTTCATCATGCCTTCAACGTCTCCACTTGTGTTAACTACATAGTGGATTTTTATCTCCAGGGGCAGACTATTTTTTTGATAGCTATATTGCTGACCAGCTTTGATATCTGAGGTCTTAGTTATTGTCAGAGGCTTACTTTCTAATGACTGCCACTCAGGTAAAGGTACTGAGTCCGGGAAGTTAAATGTTACTATACCCTCTTGCTTAGCAGCAGAAGGATAGAGAATTGACTTTCCCGCAACTAGAAGAACGCCTCCCAAGGTAACAGCCAAGAGGGAAATTCTTAGGGTTTTCCAATGAGTGATAGCCATTAGTAATTTTGTTTTTCCTTATCTTGCGGTATTTTGCGGTTCTTCTCGCAGGATAAAGAACCAGCAGAACAATCCGAAAAAGGCTACGGCAATCATTGAAAAAACTACCGATCCATTTCCTTCGTGCCAGTATTTGAAGGCTTCTGGCTGAGATAATGCTACCAGTACAGTCATCAGTGCCACCCGCGCTGCATTGACAACAAATGCAAATATTATTGCCACAATGGGGACGATGATTTTCTGATTTCGGGTAGTCGGAAACATTAACAAAAAAACTAACGCTAGCCCTAATAGCTGAAGGATGGCATTAACGCCTGAACAGCCGTGATAAACTTCCACACTACCAGTTGGCAGCTTCAAAAAAACGCCTTGGCGAATTACATCAAATCCCACATAGTGAAGGATAAATGCCGAAAATTTTGCCGTTAGCAAAGCTACGTCAACAAATATTCCTATCAATCCGGGAGGGATAATTATATAGGCAAGAATTAGGAGTTCTTGCCAATACTGTTTTAATCCTTTCACCCCAGAAGCTAGAAGAGCTAGACTTAGCCCAGACAGGAAAGGCGCAATTCTGATGAAGAAGTCATATCCGGATATAGATGCACTTTTTACCAGGATTAAAGCGATGATGGTAGCGCCAAAGCAGCTAGCAAAAATTCCGCTTTCTAAATTCAAGGTTTCGACTCTTTCCCAAATTAAGAAGGCTACAACGCCCCAAAAAAGGAACATCGTACCAAATAGGTCAACGTTGTCTGCTCTCGAAGTCAGAGTCATTTGAATGGCGATTAAACCTGCTGCTATTCCTAATAGCCAATATTTAGGCTCTTGTACATATTTCAGCCAGTTGGTTTCAGTCATCTCTTCTGCCTCCCGTTTGCAGTTAATGCCTCCAAAAGCGATAATTAACAGCATACCCTGGGAATGTATACATCTCTGAACTGAGCGATCGCAACCTTCAACTAGAAAAATCGCGCTTGAGTTCGGCAACTCTTGGAGTCAGTGGCTACATTCAAATTATCTGCTACAAACAGTTGATATTATGCCTTTTGGATGAACCTTCACTAAATCTTAATAAACTTGACAAATCGAAAAAGTGATGATAAGTGGTTGAGGGTGTTATTGTTGTCTGCCAGCTAAGCATAGACTTGTCGATAGTAAGACTGATATTCCTCTGATAACAGGGGTTCCCACCAATCGCGATGAGTTAAATACCATTCGACTGTTCGCCGCAATCCTTCCTCTACTGTTACAGAAGGACTCCAACCTAATTCTTTTTTAATTTTGGTTGCATCAATAGCATAGCGGCGATCGTGTCCCGGTCTATCTTTGACAAAATTAATCAACTCTTCGCAAGGACGTATAGGTAAATCCGTTGCTAATTCATCCATTAACTTGCACAGCATCCGCACTAAATCAATATTTTTGACTTCATTATTGCCGCCAATATTGTAAGTTTCTCCTGGCTGGCCTTGGTGAATCACACAATCCAAAGCGCGGCAGTGATCTACAACATAAAGCCAGTCTCGTACATTCTGTCCGTCTCCATAAACGGGTAGCGGTTTGCCTAAAAGCATATTGATACACATCAGGGGAATTAATTTTTCTGGGAAGTGGTAAGGGCCGTAATTATTGGAGCAATTTGTGATAATTGTATTCAGGCCGTAGGTGTGGAAATAGGCGCGTGCGAGGTGATCGCTGCCTGCTTTTGAGGCTGAATAGGGACTATTGGGGGCATAAGGTGTTGTTTCTGTGAAGGCTGGATCTTCTGGGCCGAGGCTGCCGTAAACTTCATCTGTAGAAACGTGGAGGAAGAGTCCCTGCTGGGAGTTTTGTTGATGCTGGCGGAATGCTTCTAAGAGTGTGAATGTGCCGACTACATTGGTTTGAACGAAGGCGGCTGGCCCTAAAATCGATCTATCTACGTGGGATTCGGCGGCGAAGTGGGCGATGGTATTGATGTTTTCTTGTGCAAGTAGGGTGTCTACTAGGGCGCGATCGCAGATATCACCCACAACTAACCGAAAATTCTCAAGATGCTCTAAACTTGCTAGGGTGTGGCGATTTCCAGCATAAGTTAAGGCATCTAGCACTACTACTCTGTCATCAGGGTAGCTGCGACACCAGTGATGGACAAAATTTGAGCCGATAAATCCTGCACCGCCTGTGATTAAGATCCGACGTGGCGATCGCAATTCGCCTTTGTTCCCACTGTCTGTCATACAGATATAAAGTTACTTTAATAATTTAGCCTATTTAAAAATAGCCTTAAAATCGCCTTTTAACCAAATTTTAGCTAGAATTAGCTTAATTTTAGAGGGGTCTCAACTTTCCAGGCTTTTGAGTCCCACGAATCCCCAAATATAGCAGCCGCAAGGCGCTTAGGAAAATTCCAACTCTTACCTCTGGTTCATAATCCCTTGTTCCCTGTTCCCTGTTCCCTGTTAACTTAGAGCTAACACAAGTTATGTTCGCCCCTCCAAAAAACCAAACACAACCTTAAAAGCGATCGCCCCACATCAATAGACCAAGATTCTAGAGCGAAAATTGCCTAAACAGCCAACGTTACCCAACCTCGGCGGATTGCGTGCAGCAACCTGTTCACCAACTGCTGAGCTTCCTCATCAAAAGTAGAGCTCACTATCGCTTCCTTTAACATCATGCGATCGCTTGGACTCAAAACGCCTTTGCTGCTAGCGTTGGCAAGGACGGCATTCAGAATATAGGTGGTATTAGTAGTCATAGAGGTATTTTAAAACTCGACTCTTTCATCATCACTGGAAACCCTAAGACTTAATGTGAGTGCTATCGTCCAGGTGCGTGATTATTTTAAAGTGAAGGTGCGATCTGTACTTGCAACAGAGAGTGATCTCGATCGCTAGAGTTGAAAAATACTGCCACTCTGCCAATGTGTAATTTATACTTTGTTGAAACTTGGAGAGCTCCAACGAATCGAATTGAGCTCTTCAGGATTTAATAATGAATGATAAAGTCTGTATGTTGGTGTGAGGAGAGAGAGTGAGTCAGCAAGAAATTTTAAAATTAGCCAAACAAGGTGACGCAACTGCGATCGCCTTTTTAATCGGCCAAGCACTAGGAACCAAAGGCATCGCCGTCAAAGCCACCCGTCAAAACAACTGCCTGCACCTCCTCCTAGAAGCAGAGCAACTCCCCGCTCAAGATCCCTGCATTCGAGTCATAGTCAAAGGACTACTCCGCCTCGAAGCAAACTCAATCTACTCTATCCAAGTTTACGGGCGGCGAATTAACCAGCAATTGCCCGGTTGGACTGAAATAGTGGAATTAAAACACCCCCCCAGTTCAGCACCTTTGCGAACAGAGGGCAGCAGGGGAACAATGGAACTGTTGACTGTAGGAGAGAAACCACAGCAAAAAATTACCAACCCAAAACTCAAAACTGTTCCAACTGTTCCAACTCAAAACTCAGGGCGGGCACAGGGGCACCGCCCCTACAAAACTCAAAACTCTCCCCCCAATCCCCCATCTACTAACAACACAATCCCAAACCCCTGGCTTTTAGTTACCTCCATCAGCATTGTACTTATTCCCTTATCAGGATTTGTGTTCAGCTCTCAACTTCAACAACCCCCAGCCACAGTATCAATTACCTCTGAAAACCTACAGCCATTAAAGCCAATCCTAGCAAGCCCTACCCAACAAGTCACCGCCACACCCATATCTAAATTACCTCCAAAACCTGTAACAACTGTACCAGCAGCGGCTAATTCAAGTCAGATTTCAAACTTAACTTTGCCTCCAAAACCATCAAAAAATTCAGAGACAACCATCACCATCAAAGCCGTAGGCGACATCATCCCTGGCAGCAATTTTCCTTACAATAAACTGCCCAAAGATGAGACAATTTTATTTCAGTCAGTCAAGCCATATCTGCAAGGAGCAGATATTTTATTTGGCAATTTTGAAAGTACATTAACCGATTATCCCTACAGTTCCAAAGGTGGCGGTGGCGGTATGCTTTTTGCCTTTCGCACTCCTCCTAGCTATGTCAAACTTTTGAAAGACGCTGGCTTCCATATTTTGAATGTTGCCAATAACCATTCCTGGGATTTTAATGAGCAAGGATTTAAAGACACGATTAAACATATCGACAATACAGGCATGAAGGCTGTAGGTAAAAAAGGTCAAATTGTCTACAAAAATGTCAAAGGTGTTAATGTTGCTTTTATTGGTTTTAGCAACTATGGTGATGTTCACAACTCTCTCCTAGAGCTGAAAGCAGGAGAAGCAATTGTGAAAGAAGCTCGACAAAAAGCTGATATTGTTGTCATATCGGTTCATGCTGGAGCTGAGGGAACAGGTGCTCTCAGAGTTAGAAATCAAAATGAATTTTTTTTTGGTGAGAACCGGGGAAATATGGTGCTATTTTCCCACACTATGATTAATGCTGGTGCGGATTTGATTTTAGGACATGGCCCTCATGTTACCAGAGCTTTAGAGCTGTATAAAGGGAAATTAATCGCTTATTCTTTGGGAAACTTTATGGGATACCGCAGTCTATCGACTGTGGCAGAATTGGGTGAATCTCTGATTTTACAGGTAAAAATGAACTCCCAAGGAGATTTTGTTTCAGGTAAGATTATTCCGGTGCAGCTCAGTGGGCAAGGGATACCTTATATTGATAATGACTTTAGCAGTGTGGGGTTGATTCGCAATCTCACAAAAAATGATTTTCCTAATACACTCTTGAAAATTGACGACAAAGGACAAATTTTGAAAAAATGAAAGTGTTTGTAGCAAGTAGGGTGCGAGTAAAGTGAACAGTTATAGCAACCGCCAAGGCGGTTAGGACTATCTTGATTGCCGAAACCCTTGCTATTATTACCTCATCCTTCATCCTTCATCCTTCTTCCTTCTTCCTTCTGCTATATGTTTACACGGGAGACGTTTAGGACTGACGCATCCTACAATACTTTCTTTATTTATTGAGTCCATTATGTTCTAGTTTCCAAACGCAGCTAGAAATCAAATTTGTGCAGATGTGAGCTACAATTGGTACTAATAAATTTCCCGTCGCTAAGGCGCTGTAACCAAGTACAAGTCCGACAGCGGTTGCCCAAACTGCATAGGCCCACTGTTGCCAGCCTCCCATGTGCAAAATGCCGAAGCAGAAACTAGATAGTAATAAGGCGGTAATATTGAAGCCGAAAGCTGAGAGCATTACGCCTCTAAATAGTAATTCTTCACTCAGTCCTGGTAGCAGTCCTAGCCAAATTAAATCGGGCCAAAATAAAGGTTTAAGCACTAATTCTAAGTAAATGTCGGCACTGCGACGGTAAGATGGCCACAACCGATAGATAATGGTACTAGCGCCTGTAATTGTCATGCCTAGTGCTATGCCCCCCATTAATGCTAAAGGTGTCCATTTGACTGGTAGCAGGGAGATTGAGCTAAATTGCAGCCACAACTTGGCTACAGCCAGTAATATGACTGCTGTGACCCCCATTGCTACTAGAACTTGCGTGCGTGTTAGGGGTTCGAGTTCTGGGTTTTCGGGGAGTTTTTCAGTCACTTTGGAAAGAAGAAGTTAGCAACGGACGATCTATCTGTTAACGGTTAACGGTTAACTGTTAACTATTAAAGACGATGTAAGGTTGAGATGTCGGGGCGCAGCGCGTCTGGATTAATTCCGGCTCTATAAGCTGCTAATACTCCTAATGCCTCTAAATATGAGTTTACCTGTAAAGCTTTAATTCCTAATTTTTCTGGGGTAGCTTGCATTTGGGTTTGATTTTCGGTGACAGCGATGATTTGTACTCTCTGACGCTGGCTTAAACTTAGGATAGCACTGCCGCCGCAAGCTGTGGCAGGTACTACTACTGCATCTATGCGATCGCGAGTGATAAGTAATTCTCCGCCTATCCCGATTGGGGATGCTGTTACAAATTGAGGGGCGCGGCTTAATCCTGCGAGTACGCAATTGAGGAATGTATAGCCCGTTTCTTCAGCGGCAGATCGCGGTGATAGCTGCGGATCGAGGGGAAGAGGTGTAAGGGCGGGGGCGTGGGCACAAGGAATTTTAAATGTCTTGACGATCAGGTGACTAATTACTGCTTCTGCCCCAGCGAGGGGGTCAATTCCTTGGCCGTGCCTGTATTGTTGCAATTCTATACTGCCTTCATCGTCAGGAAATCTGGCAACGACGGCGATCGCCTCTACCTTGGCTTTTTTAATCAGCACTTGGGCCGCCCGCAGTAAACTGTCGGGATTACCAATTGTTCCCCAAGATGCTCCAGAATTAGAAATCCGTAACTCTACTTTCAGAGGGAACTCTGTCACCACATAATCAGTTACATTCAGTCCTAATGTAGCTCTGGCAGCATCAGCAGCTTGCAAGTGACGCAGTTGCAAGTCTGGTTCAATTCCTGAGTCGAGGATTAAACCAATCCGGTTTTGATGGATTGGCTGCAAACCCCAGCACCCAGAGGCAAATTTGTCAAGTGCATAGCCTTCGACGTAGAGGGCGTTAGGTATTGGCCAGTAAAGTTGAGCGCCATTGAGGACGTTAGGATGAGTAATTAGTGTATCGCTAATTTGGGCGATCGCTCTAGCCACTGGCAGCGCATCACCAGCATAACCGCCAATAGACGCGCCCACCCCTGTGGGGACAATCAAAACAACTGTGAAAGGGCGCAAGTTCACGCAGTAACAGAGGTTTCAATTTTTGCCTTGTTTGCATCCACGAGTACATAGCCTTCAACCGTAGCCTTTTGCCGCACCACATCTACATCAGTTACAGCCCAGCGCAGGGGTGAGCCTTCTTTTTGCAATTCTGCTTCAACGGCTGCGTGTAGTTCGTCAGCAGTTTCTGGGAGGTCAACTTCTGCGGTAATGAAATGGGTTGTCATGGAGGGCTCCATAGTATTTGCCACCGTTAACGGTTTCAGTAGTTAATTATACGCTACTTTCCGGATTGACCGAATTGGCGATCGTATACAATTTCTTCCTTTTCGGTTTCAATTTTCAAGTTAGAGCGCGGATAAGCGACGCATAGCAATACAAAACCTTCTGCCTGGAGTTCCGGGCTAACACCCATGCCATCTCTTTGATCTACTGTACCTTCTAGAATTTGAGCCGCACAGGTAGTACACACCCCTGCAT
>DATGYA010000751.1:0-2234 GCA_035298405.1 Kamptonema sp.
AGAAGAAGAGGTAGAAGGCGTAGATCCTGAAACACTTCGCTCTCGTCTAACAAATTCACTCGAAGGTTTGAAATTGTTACTGATGGCTTGGGCACGGTATGAGGATGAGCAACCTGATGGGCCCCGACGAAATAAGGCACAGGAAACTCGTTTTGATTGGGGACGGGTGGCTAGACAATTTCTTGAGGGAGAGGAATAACTGAAGTCTTTATCGTTGTTTAACTAGGCTTGTATGGTCAACATTAGTGATTGATATTCTACCACTCTGTTGACCCACTTCCCAAAGTTAACTAATTAACCATATTTCCCAGCAACCGGAAGAAGTGCGATGTCTAAGGCTGGCTACGCCTACGCAAACTTCTAATACAAAAATTACTTAAAAAATAAGTATCGAAACCCAATAGCTAAAAGAAATCCGCCGTAAAGCTTCTTCATCATTTCACTACTAATATAAGGCTGATTCGCAAACAGAGCTCCAAAGAGATTTCCAATAACTAAACCAATAGCAATAAAGACAGCGTGTTTAATATTCAAATTGCCATTGCGATAGTAAACCATCGCGGCTAAAATCCCAATAGGGAAAATTTGAGCAGCAATAGAAGTACCCGTTGCAAATTTCTGATCCATCCCCATTAATAATACCATTGCTGGCACCATAATTGCGCCCCCGCCGATGCCGAACATCCCGCCAGCAACGCCAGCAGCTAAGCCAATTAATAAGAGTTGAACGATTGTAGATGACATGATGATTTGTTAGTGGTTATTCGGACTGAACAGGGAAAAAATAATCAACTAAAATGGTAAACTATTGGGTGGTAAAATAGACTTTTGTAGCATACCGTGAACTCCTTTGTTAGGGCTATTTACAACTTGGGTGATCCTAAAGTTGACAGCAATAGAACATAAAACATAAGCTTCTTCTGCACTCATACCAATAAATTTTTCTAGAAAATTAATCATCTGTTTGAGCGCTAATTCAAAGGCTGCATCTAAGGTTTCAGCAAATCCCATTGTAATAATATCATTAGCTGTTTCTGCTAGGGGAGAAGTTAGCTTTAAGTCTTTACGAATTTTAATCTGTATAGTACCATTCATAGAAGTTTCAATAGCAGTGACATCTATCTCGCCGTCTCCTTGGGCGGAGTGTCCATCGCCGATGGAAAACAAGCCACCAGGAACAAAAACTGGTAAGAATATTCGCGCTCCTGGTTGCAGTTCCCGGTTGTCCATATTGCCGCCGTAATTTCCCGGCGGGATCGAGGAACGGTTATTTTCTGCTGTAGCCACGCCCAGGATGCCGAAGAAGGGATGCAGGGGGATATTGACTTGGAATTTGAGATTTTGGCTGTCAGATTTGGTGATGGGAAAATGAGCGACGTTTTTATCTAAATCTAAGGTAAGAAAACGCAATCTTGGTTCTACAAATTCTTGGGGTAAGGCTCCCCATCCGGGACGAATTGCATTGAATCCTATTGGCAAACTAGGGTAAATTTTTTCTAAGTTGATTTCTAAAACGTCTCCCGGTTCTGCATTGTTAACATAAATAGGGCCTGTGAGCAAGTGGGGGCCGGGGCCGACTTTGCGCTCGCGCGGCAAATTTTCACAAATATCTAGGAATTCCGGGGTGAGAAACTCGGAAGGGGCGCGATCGTAGACGTAGAAGCCGGAATAAGTTTCGACATCAATGCGATCGCCTGAGTCAATTGTTAATGCTGGTTCCAATTCACAGGAGAAACCACCTAAATGTACAGTTTTGCAGTTAGCTTTGAGAAGGTGATGAGTCATTTTTTTAATTGTTAACCGTTAACGGTTAACTGTTAACGGTTAACCGTTCAACGTTTTCATTTGTTTGTTGTAATAATCCCGACATCTGTAAAATCCGCTCAGATTGATGGCGAGTTTGTAAGGATAGTAAATTTCGCGCTTCTTCTAGGGGGTAAATTTTGTGCCATGCCATTATTTCTCTTTGAAGCAGGGCGAGCTCTAACCGTAAATCTGGGGGGACATCGAAAGCACACCATTCGATCAATAATGCGGCTTCTCGCAAGAGGTAACGGGTAAGTTTGTCGTGTTGGGGAATCATTGAATGGGTGGAGATAGTGGCAATAGTTGAGGCTAAATTACCTAACTGTTGCTGCCAGTTTAAAGTTTTAAAGCTTTGATAGAGTGCTTGACGTTCCATTAGTTTACCTCTAATAAGCAGCGGGTTATGGTTTCAACTTTTTCTCTGATAG
>DATGYA010000752.1:0-11002 GCA_035298405.1 Kamptonema sp.
CCGACTTTTGGGCAGTGGGTTGGTGTTTTGCTTAGTGCTGAAAATAAGCGGCAATTGTGGGTTCCTGCGGGTTTTGCTCACGGTTTTTTAGTGGTGTCGGAGGTGGCTGAGGTGCTATATAAAACTACTCAATACTATGCACCTGAACACGAACGGTGTATTCTGTGGAATGACCCCGATTTAGCGATCGCATGGCCTCTGGCAAATGCTACGCCTATATTGTCGGCTAAAGATCGAACAGGACAACCATTGAAAACAGCGGAAATTTTCTCATAATGAAGATTTTACTTACAGGTAGCAGCGGACAACTCGCTCAAGAATTGCAACCAATTCTATTATCTAAGGGAGAGGTTATTGCTGGCGATCGCACTCTCCTAGACTTATCCCAACCAGAAAGCATCCGGCAATTAATGGAGAAACTAAAACCCGATTTAGTCGTCAATTCTGGTGCTTACACTGCTGTGGATAAAGCCGAAAGTGAACCCGAACTGGCAAATGCTGTCAATGGAATCGCTCCCGGTATTTTAGCAGAAGAATGTGAGAAAAGAGGGGCAACTTTAATTCATATTTCCACAGATTATGTATTTGGGGGCAACCAAGGTTATCCTTATTGTGAAACAGATGCTACTAACCCGTTGGGTATTTATGGTCAGTCAAAATTAGCGGGTGAATTGTCAATCAAGGATGCTTCGAGCCAACATATTATTATCAGAACAGCTTGGGTTTATGGGAATGGTGGCAAAGGCAATTTTGTCAAAACTATGCTGAGGTTAGGAAAGGATAGGGAAGAGATTAAAGTAGTAGCAGATCAGATCGGAAGTCCAACTTGGACGGGCGATTTAGCAGGGGCTATATGTCAAATAATTTCTCACATTAAGCCGGAAAATTTTGGCACTTACCAGTACACTAACAGCGGCGTTGCTAGTTGGTATGATTTCGCGATCGCCATTTTTGAAGAAGCAAAGCAACTCGGCTTTCCCCTCAAAGTGCAGCGCGTGATTCCTATTACTACTCCTGAATATCCTACACCCGCAAAACGCCCAGCTTATTCCGTTCTTTCCTCGGCAAAAATATCATCACTTTTGGGACATTATCCCCCTCACTGGCGGGAAGGACTTAGACAAATGTTGGCAAGAGAGGCGAGATGAAAGAGCGGTCAAAGTTTGTTTTAATCGCCGCAGCAATTCTAGCAATATTGATGCCAGCGGCTTACATTTTGTACCTGATATCTCAGTCAGGAGAGTTATCTAATTTTGACTATTGGTGGATTACTTGGAATTTTTATACAGTTGATGGCTTCTCTACTAATCCTTTCAACTGGATATTTCGGGCAAACGAGCATTTTCTACTGATTCCCTCAATTTTGTACGCCCTTAATATTATTGTTACCCAAGGCTCAAATATTGGCTTATCGTTAATTACTTGGGTTTTTGCTTGGATTCAGTGCCACATATTAATTGCAATGCTGCCTTTAAATATGAGGCGATCGCCATTTCTCTTTATCTTCTTGATTCTCTGTATTTCTATCTTTAATTTCACACCTGCTGCTGCCCACAATTGGATGCGTGGTTTTAGCGGTGTAGCATGGATAGGAGCTAATTTATTTGCGATTTGTTCGATATTTTGCTTGACAAAAATTGCGGAAGCATCATCTCTCGCTGTTCCCAATATCCGCCGGGGATTAAAATCCCCGTCTCATAGCGAAAGTCCTCTGAAGAGGACTGAAAAACAATATAAATCTTTAGTCCTCTTTAGAGGACTTCAGCTATTAGATGGGGGTTTGAACCCCCGGCGGGTGATGGCAATAGACGAAGGAGATATCTCTACAGCAAAATATATTAACTGGGCAATTAGTACCATTGCTTTTGCCATATTAGCCTCTATAAGTTACAGCACATCGCTGGCATTATGGCCTGTTTTGTGTATTTTTCCAGTGCTACTAAGGTTGCCTCGCAAAATTATTGCTTCATATATTACTGCTGCTATTTTAGTTGTCGGTACTTACTTTATCACATACAAAACGCCGTCAACTAGCCCCTCCTTAGCTAAGCTCAATATTACCGATGCGATCGCCTATGTTCCAGTTTATTTAGGGGGTATTTTTAGCGAAAACATTACTATTTCGTTGATAATTGGGATAGTGGGATTGATTGCTGCCACAGCTTTTGGAGTTTACTGGCTGTTGTCGAAAAAATATCCTAATCGGATAGAATGGATGCCTTGGTTGTCTCTACAAATTTACGCGATCGCAACTGCATTCATGGCCGCTGTCAGCCGTTCAGGATTTGGCGTAGAACAGGCTACAGCCTCCCGCTATGCCTCTCTACCGGCACTATTTTGGATGAGCTTAATTGTAATTACAATATTGTGGGTGCGGCAGTCACAATTAACTCCTAAAATGCTAAAGCTTATACTCATACCGCTGCTAGCAGTTGTTGTTTTTTCTGTGATTTCAATGTACAAAATAGGAGTTAAGGAGGCAACTGCGATCGCCTACAGAGCAACTTATCAACCATTAGTAGCACTATCAGTACAGTTAGGGATAACTGACACAACCCTAATTAAAGAACGAATAGGCAATAAACCCGCCGCTTTTATCGGCGCGATCGATGCCTTAAAAGCTAACAATTTAGTGCCGTTTAATCAAGATGTCAAAAAGAATAACTTCTGTGCAGCAATCGATCGAAAAATTGACACCAATTTACTATCAGCACCCAAAGATGGAGTACCGGGATATTTCGATCTCGTGACTAAATTTACACCCACAGCCGCTAGAGTAATAGGTTGGGTAGGCGATCCAGAAAACAAAGTTAAATGTATCGCCATTCTCAATCAAGAAAATGTGGTGAGAGGATTTGCTATGTCAGGGTTTCCGCGCCCAGATTTAGTCAAAATATTTGGCCCTGCCTACGAATTCTCGGCCTGGAGGGGATATATTGAAATATTGCCTACAGACAAGCTGTTGACAGCTTATGCCTCATTTAAAAACCGTGAAGGTTGGATCGCATTGCGTAATTCCCAATTTTTAGATAAAAACTAACCTTGAGCAGCAACAATAACTACCCAAAACAACTCAGCTTCGTAATTCCAGTTCACAATGAAGAAGCGACTCTCAAACTCCTGTTTGATAAAATTAGTGAAGTCATGTTACAAGAAAAAATTGACAATTATGAAGTCATTTTTATAGACGATGGTAGTCGCGATCGCTCTTGGCTTGAAATCAGCGATTTAGTTCGCCAACATCCCACCCTAGCTAAGGCAATTAAATTGCGGCGTAACTTCGGTAAATCAGCCGCCCTTTCCGCTGGTTTTCGCAAATCAACAGGTAGAATTATCTTTACACTTGATGCCGATCTGCAAGACGATCCAGCCGAAATTCCTAATTTTTTGCGGCATTTAGAATCGGGATTCGATTTAGTTTCCGGGTGGCGAAAAAAGCGGCACGATCCGCTTTCTAAAACCTTGCCTTCCAAGCTATTTAATGCCGTCACTTCACTGCTGACAGGCGTACAGTTACACGATATGAATTGCGGCTTTAAAGCTTACCGCAAAGAAGTTTTAGATTCAATCAAAGTTTACGGAGAATTGCACCGTTATATTCCGGTTTTAGCCAACAATTTAGGTTTTAGAATCGGTGAAGTTGTTGTGGAACACCATTTTAGAAAGCACGGTAAATCTAAGTATGGATGGGAACGTTACGCTCGCGGATTTATCGACCTTTTAACTGTCTTGGCGACAACGCACTATTTACATAAACCCGGTCATTTATTCGGCGGATTAGGATTGTTTTTTGGTTCAATAGGCACTATATCACTAACTTACTTAATAATAGTATGGTTTCTCAACTTAGGTGGTATGCACTTAGGGCCAATCGGCACTCGTCCCCTTTTATTTTTTGGAATTTTGTGTACAATATTGTCAGTACAGTTGATATCTTTGGGAATTTTAGCAGAGCTGATCGCTCGCAATATGGATGCTGATTATGTAGACAAGCAGATTTCTGAAGTGCTTGACGGCGGGCATGATTCGTAGGATGTGTCAGGCGCTACAAGCTTGATTGTATAAATCGATAATCAAGCGGTATGCCCTACAATTTGATTTAATCCCAACGACAGAAAGGTAAAATCTAAAGAGAGGTATTTAATGCTCAAGCAAACTCAGAAAAGCCCTATAGTTGAAAATGGCATAGTCGTGGGAACTGGATCGAATAAATATCAGATGCGAAATCCCATCGGTCAATTATTATTAAAGCAGTTCGCTCAGACAATTGCTGAAGTTGTTAGGGAAATTAAACCCAAAACTATTTTAGAGGTGGGATGCGGTGAAGGTCACATTACTAAAGTTTTAGTTGAAAATACAGATGCCAAAATTCACTGTACTGACATATCCAACACTATTCTTAATATTGCTAAAGAAGCAGTTAAATCACCCCGCATTTCCTTTGAAAACAAGAATATATATGAGTTAGAACCTAAAATATACCAGTCAGATATTGTTGTTTGTTGCGAAGTTTTAGAACATTTAGAAAACCCAATGCTAGGACTGGAAAAATTGTATAGCGTTGCCTCGCCTTACTGCCTTTTGAGTGTGCCACGAGAACCTATATTTAGAACGTTAAACTTTATTAGAGGTGCTCACTTTGCCGATTTGGGAAATAGCCCTGGACACATTCAACACTGGTCAAAAAGAGGATTTATCAACCTCGTTCAGTCAAAATTTGAGATAATAAAAGTGAAGTCACCTTTACCTTGGACAGTAATTTTGGCTAAAATTAAGTAACAGTAGTAGGGTGGGCGCTGCTGCGACGATATTTATCCTACTCGGATGAGATGATAGTAGCGCCCACCTTACAAAATTTTTTCTAACCGATTTGGCGAATGCTATATTTGTGGGAAAATATGAACTGGGGAACCAGGCAACCCCATCAACGTCAGCAACCCAAGCTTATACCATTATCTTGATAACATGAAAGCATTAATTCTTTCCGGCGGTAAAGGCACGCGCCTCCGCCCCTTAACTTACACGGGTGCAAAGCAACTCGTACCCGTGGCAAATAAGCCGATACTTTGGTATGGCATTGAGGGAATTGTTGCGGCTGGTATTACTGATATTGGGATTATTATTAGTCCTGAAACTGGCGAAGAGGTGAAGGCGAAAACAGGAAATGGCGATCGCTTCGGTGCTAAAATCACCTATATTCTACAAGAACAACCCGCAGGATTAGCTCACGCTGTTAAAATTGCTCAGCCATTTTTAGGTGATTCTCCTTTCATTATGTATCTGGGAGATAACTTAATTCAAAGTCAGCTTGACCCGTTTTTACAGAATTTTAAAAATCAAAATCTTGACGCTCTAATTTTACTGCGTCCTGTCATTAATCCTAGTGCTTTTGGTGTGGCTACGGTCGATGAACAGGGGCGAGTGTTGCAGCTAGTAGAAAAACCTAAAGAGCCACCATCGAATTTAGCATTGGTGGGAGTTTACTTTTTTGCTAATACTATACATGATGCGATCGCGCAAATTCAACCTTCCGCTCGCGGGGAACTAGAAATCACAGATGCTATCCAACAACTCATCAACCAACAAAAACGAGTTGAAGCTTGCAACATAGAGGGTTGGTGGCTGGATACTGGTAAGAAAGATGACTTGTTAAGTGCTAACCAAATCATCCTAGATAGCTGCATGACAGCGACTGTAGAAGTGGAAGTAGACTCTACAACTCAAATCAGCGGACGAGTACAAATTGGCAAAGGAAGTCAGATCATTAATTCTACCATTCGCGGCCCTGTCGTCATCGGGGAAAATTGCCACATAGAAAACTGTTTCATTGGCCCTTATACTAGCATCGCCGATCGCGCCACTTTAATTGATGCTGACCTCGAACATAGTGTAATATTACAAAGCGCTAAAGTTGTTGGCATTCATCAGCGAATTGTTGATAGTGTAATTGGGCAACGCGCTCAAGTAATTGCGGCCCCCGCCCGTCCCAAAGCTCTGCGGTTTATGATTGGTGATGATAGCTTGATTGAACTGACGTGATTTACTTCCTTAGTGTCAATTATTATTCAACACCATTGGTAGAAAAGTTAATTGCTTCTATTCTATTAGAGCGAGAGGTAGACTATCAACTTATTGTAGTTAATAACTCTCCTGATGATAGCTCAATTCATGGGTTCAAATCTGACTCTATCATCATTCTTGAAGCTGGCGAAAATCTAGGGTTTGGCAAAGCGTGCAACTTAGGCTTAAACTGGATTTATAGTCAAAATCCCCAAGCATTAATCTGGCTAATTAACCCCGATGCTTATTTGTTAGAAAACTCTATCAAGCAAGCATTGCTGTTATTTAAAAATCATCCAGAACTCTCAATTTTAGGTACAACAGTTTACGAACCTACGGGTAAAGTTTGGTTTGGAGGCGGAGAATTTATCCCTGAGAATGGCACAATTATTGCTCAGGATTTTCTCTCAGAGGAATTAGAGGCAGAATCTTATGTAAAAATCAACTGGGTGACAGGTTGCAGTTTGATAATTAACCTCAAAAAATTTACAATTTGCCCTTTATTTGATGAGGATTATTTCTTATATTATGAGGATTTTGATTTTTGTAGGCGCTATGCTAAACAGGGACATATTATCGGTTTAACTAAACAAATTTGTGTGATTCACCAGCCATCGTCAATTACGGGGACTATACCCGATGAAAAGATAAAACATAGCACCTATAGTTATTTATTAACACTAGAAAAACATACGAGTAAATTAGTTTTACTATATAGATTGATGCGGATAACTGTATCAGCAATGATTTCTTTACCCACTAATACTAAAATATCTATTAATGAACTAAAAGGAGTGTTAATGTATTGTCAAAGATTAGCTACCTCTGGCTCATTAGGCGGTTGAAACCGCAACTACACAAACGAAGTCCGCCTACGCGGACTAAAAAATAAGACCGATTTGGTATTACACGGCTATTTACAGTTTAATTAATATTTTTAATATGCTTAATCCACTCCTGATCAATCTCTCCTTCTTAATTCCTGAACCTACGGGAATTTCTACTTATGCGACTAATGTTTTCCCCTACTTACAACACCTAAATCCTACCCTGTTAGTTTCCCATTCCCTACCAAATTATACTTGCTACCAAGTGCCGGAAAATATGACTCCTGCACAAGGAACTAAGGGACACTTACGACGGTTATTATGGACACAATTTAAAGTCCCAGAAATTTATCAAAACCAGAAAGCTAGCCTACTTTTCTCCCCCCTACCTGAAGCCCCGTTATTTTCTAAATGCCGCTACGTGGCGATGGCCCACGATCTGATTCCTTTGCGCTTTCCTAA
The DNA here is from genome assembly GCA_035298405.1 of Kamptonema sp. Taxonomy (GTDB): domain Bacteria; phylum Cyanobacteriota; class Cyanobacteriia; order Cyanobacteriales; family Microcoleaceae; genus Kamptonema. The sequence continues at coordinate 7,350 of DATGYA010000752.1, forward strand.
ACGGTTTTCGCGCTTAACGGCTTACTTTCGATACTATATACCACAAGTATTATCCCAGGCAGAACATATAATTTGTAACTCTCAAGCGACAGCCAAAGATATTACGGACTTTTATAAAATACCAGAGGGTAAAATTACCCCGATTCCCTTAGCTTACAATCCAGATAAATTTCGCTTTCTCGATTTGCCGACTAGCAATTATTTTCTTTATCTAGGTCGCCATGACCATTATAAAAATTTGCAGCGAGTGATTTCTGCTTTTGCCGCTTTGTCGCATAAATCAGATATTGAACTTTGGCTGGCGGGGCCTGGTGATGGAGTGTATACGCCACAACTAAAAGCTCAAGTTTCAGAATTGGGTTTAGAGAATCAGGTAAAATTTTTAGATTACGTTCCTGCGGCTGAGTTACCGATAGTAATTAATCAGGCGATCGCACTGATTTTCCCTAGTTTGTGGGAAGGTTTCGGCTTCCCCGCCCTCGAAGCAATGGCCTGCGGTACACCAGTGATTACTTCTAATCTTTCCTCTATGCCAGAAGTCGTAGGTGATGCGGCATTGTTAGTAAACCCTTACAATATAAATGAAATTGCTGAGGCAATGGAGGCAGTTGTAGGTAGTGCAGAATTGCGATCGCGCCTCCAAACCCTTGGTTTAACAAGAGCCCGCCAATTTAGCTGGAAAAAAACAGGTCAGGCAACCGCTGTGATTTTAGAACGTTATATCTAGAGTCCGGAAATGTTATCCTCCTTTTGAGTGTGTGATTACTTAGAGGAGTGATTATGGTACAGACACCTTCGCGCCGCCGCAGCTACCAGCTTAAGGCTGCTAACTCGCTACATCCAGCCCAACGCCCAGAAACTACGCCCGCCTTGGGTAGCACAAATTTGCCAAGTACCCCACTATTCGGCACAGATGGCATTCGCGGCAAAGTGGGAGAATTACTAACAGCGCCCTTAGCTTTACAAATTGGTTTTTGGGCGGGTCAAGTATTGCAAAGAGGGATTGCAGGCGGGGATGCCCGCGCCACAGGCCCAGTTATTCTGGGACAAGATAGCAGAAACTCCAGCGATATGTTGGCAATGGCTTTGTCCGCAGGTTTAACCGCTGCTGGGTTGGAAGTGTGGAATTTGGGACTTTGCCCAACTCCTTGCGTCGCCTATCTCGTTAGCGTTTCCGCAGCAATAGGCGGAGTGATGATTTCCGCTTCCCACAACCCGCCAGAAGACAATGGCATTAAGTTTTTTGGGCCCCAAGGAACAAAACTTTCCTCAACATTGCAGGCAGAAATAGAAGCGGGAATCCGCAGCGGAGTTAATTCTCAAATTGCGATCGCAGCTTGCGGACACCACTACCACAGACCAGAATTAATCAAAGATTATGCCGCCTCTCTCCACGGCCCCCTGTTGCCCGAAGTGAATTTGCAAGGAATGCGAATTGTTTTAGACTTAGCCTGGGGCGCTGCGGCAAATATCGCCCCCCAAGTATTTGCAGAAATGGGCGCGGAAGTTATCAGCTTGCACAACAGCCCCGATGGATCTCGCATTAATGTTAACTGCGGTTCTACTCATCTTAATTGCTTGCAAGCAGCAGTTTTGGAACATAACGCAGATTTAGGATTTGCCTTTGACGGCGATGCGGACAGAGTTTTAGCCGTTGATACTAAAGGTAGACCCATAGATGGAGATTATATTCTTTATCTGTGGGGTCAGAGTTTACGTGATTCCGGGCAGTTACCGGAAAATTTGATTATTTCTACAGTAATGGCTAACTTAGGATTTGAAAGAGCTTGGCAAAAAACAGGCGGCAAACTAATTAGAACTTCAGTGGGAGATCAGTACGTTCACGCGGAAATGCAGCGCACAGGTTCGATGTTGGGCGGCGAACAATCAGGTCATATTCTTTGCCCTCATTATGGCGTTAGCGGCGACGGTTTGTTAACGGCTTTGCACTTAGCCTCGCTGGTTCGCAAGTCCGGATCTTCTTTGGCAGAATTAGTTGATGGCAGTTTTCAAACTTACCCACAACTATTACGAAATGTGCGCGTAGAAGACCGGGAAAAGCGGATGAAATGGGAAGAGTGCGAGGCATTGCAGACTGCGATCGCGATCGCCAAAAACGCAATGGGAGAACAAGGGCGAGTGCTCGTCCGCGCCTCTGGCACAGAACCCCTGATCCGAGTTATGGTAGAAGCAGCAAGCATCGAATTAGTCAACCATTGGACTGAAAATTTAGTTTTGGCAGTCCAGCAACAAATGGCTAATGGCTAATGGCTAATGGCTAGTTGCTAGTTGCTAATTGCTAATTTATTAGTAATTAAACCGCCTACAACTTTCTTTCTCTGCCTTCCCTTCTAGCAGCATGGCTATTTCATTCTAATACCAATTCTCTAAATTAATGCTACAGTCTTGGGGCGGGTTTATTAATGTTATTTGTGGGTGGCAAATTTGATCGCGAACCCGCCCCTACCCAAACTGTAGCAAACTTTTAGAGAAGTGGTATAAAGTTTAATTTTCGATATTTGTGTTTCCAAAACCTCTCCCAGTAAGCAAAACAGAAGTTTTTAATAATTTCCACTTTCTTACTAGGAAGTATCGGCTAAAACCCTTGATTTGCAATGGCTAAAGCCATTGCAAAATCTTAGAATGAAATAGCTCTAGTTCTAGGGAAAAGAGTGCTGAAGGTTAGTTTTTTTCAAAAATGGGATGAACCATCAATAAGTATGTAGGTATTACTTTTAATTAGCAATTAGCAGTTAGCAATTAGCAATGTTAAAGTTTTTAGTAATTGTCTTATTAATAATAGGAATATTTTTTCGCTTCACCAACCTCGATCGCAAAGTTTACTCCTACGACGAAGCCATAACCTCACTGCGAATCTCCGGCTATACCTGGACAGAAATGGTTAAGCAAGACTTCCAAGGCAAAGTCATTAGCGTAGCAGATTTACAGACAAAATACCAACAAATCAATCCTGAAAAAAACTTAATCAATACTATCAAAGGTTTAGCGGCAGAAGAACCCCAGCTAACACCTTTATACTTTACACTATCCAGATTTTGGGTAAAATTATTCGGCCCAAAAGTTGCAGTAACTAGAAGTCTGTCCGCCTTAATAAGCTTACTCATCTTCCCTAGTATTTATTGGCTGTGTCTAGAATTATTTCAATCTTCCCTAATAGGATGGATAGCTATTGCCATAATATCAGTATCACCGTTTCACATCCTTTACGCTCAGGATGCACGACCATATATGCTATTAGCTGTCACTATTTTATTGTCAAGCGGCGCACTTTTGCGAGCCATCCGATTAAATACAAAAACTACCTGGATTATTTATGCAGCTACGCTGCCGTTAGGATTATATTCTCATTTATTATTTACCTTAGTTGCCGCCGCCCATGGCATCTATGTAATCGCTATTGAAAAATTCCAGTTCACCCAGAAACTCAGAGCTTATTTAGTAGCATTAACTGGGGGAATACTAACTTTTTCACCTTGGATTTTAGTACTAATTCTTAATGCTCACGAAGTTCGTGAGACTGTTGGTTTACCTCAACTCTCGCTGTCCGTATTGTCTTCAGTGAACCTGTGGATTCTAATGTTGGGCAGGATTTTTCTTGATACACATTGGGCAGGCGGAGTTTTAAAATTTGA
>DATGYA010000753.1:0-1502 GCA_035298405.1 Kamptonema sp.
ACGACTTTCATCCCGATATCTCGAATAGAATTATTGCACTTTTCAACGTATTGTTCGAGTCCCATTGCTTGAAACAAGTTGCGGGCATTTTCATAAGCAGTAATAGCTTTCCATTTTTCATCGACTCTGGCTAAAGCAAGACCTAAATTAAACCCGGCATTCGCTTCACCCCTGCGATCGCCTATTTCTCTGGCTATTTCCAAGTGTTTCTGGTGATATTCAATCGCCAGGCGGTAGTCTCCCAGGTTTCGGTAGGCATTGCCCAAACCGCAGTAACAAATGCTATGGCGGTATTTACGATCTAACTTGCCTAAAAGTTGGTTGTATAATTCAATCTGTAGCCGATAATAACCCCAAGTATCTAACTGAATGTGCAATTCTTCCCGTGTCGGCGTATCGCAGCGAATAAAAAGGACTTGCCAAGCTTCTTCCCATGCTGCCAATTCACAGAAATGGTGAAACGCTTCCAGATAGTGACTCACTTTCTCTAAATTATCAGCCGTTGGCTGAGGTTCATAGATTTTTAAATAATAAAATGCCCAGCGAATATGACCAATTTCTTTATCTGTTAACTCCCTCACTCCTGCGGATAATTCCTCATTCTCTGTTACCGAAGTTTCCACAAATTCATCACTCGTAACAGATACAGGCAAAACCCACTTACCCGCTGCATTGTATCGCAGATGGAAAACCTCAACTTCCGATAATTCTTGCAGCTTTACCTCTTGATAATGAACCATTGGTAATTATCCTATTTAACTAGGTGGTTCGCCAGAGATTAAAATCCCTAGCTAATAGCTTAATTCAGTTTAAACAAATATCTTGCACTATCATCATTACCCGCCGGAGGTTAAAACCCCCGTCTTATAGGTAAAGTCAGTTAAAACCGACTGAAAAAAGAAGAATCTAAATAAAATTTTAGTCCTCTTAAGAGGACTTTCACTATTAGACAGGGGTTTCAACCCCTGGCGGATGGCTGCACCTCCCGATTCAAGTCTGACAAATTCTCCAATGCCACTCGCCGCATCAACGGATGGAGGCGGTAAAGAATTTGTAGAGAATTAGGCGATTTTTCCTCATTCAAAAAGAACCGCCGTTCTAAAGTTTGCCATGCTAAAATTTGCTCATTTTGGGGAAATTCCCCAATTAAAAATAACCAAGCACGGCGCTCGGCTGCTCGCCGATTTGTCGCTCCCCTACACAATAATTTACAAGCTAAAGGGTAGCCCTCTCGCAACCGATTAAAAGTATTTTCAATCCTAGTTTTTACCAAGTCCTGCAAACTACGGCTAAAGATATCAATTGTAGGTTTATCCTCTTTAGGATCGCCATCTGTCTTAGTTTTCAGTTTTTCCGCTTGCTCAATTTCATAGCCATAATCACCCCAATAACTCTCAAGATTTCCCTCGTAGGGACTCTCGCGAACTTCCCCCGCGATCGCGCTTAAAGCCAAGGGATGACCTTCGTAAACCGCAAAAATCCGTTGCAGATATTCCTGAGTT
>DATGYA010000754.1:0-2560 GCA_035298405.1 Kamptonema sp.
CTATCACTAAGGAAATGGTGGAGAAGCGATCGACTGCTGAATTACTCTGGCATCCAGCTTGGCGAAAACAGCACGAAACTGCATAGTGTGTCATTATTAACCGAGCCTTTAGTCTCTCTTAGTCAGGGCAGGGCTGTTTAACTCTAACCTCTAATCACCCAAAAAAAGGCGATCGCGCTCTGGGAAACTAGACCGCGATCGCTAATTTTTTATTGATTAATAGCAGGAACAGTCTAATCAAATACTTAAAGAAAGTCTAATTTGTTAGCAATTAGCAATTAGCCATTAAGTAAATCCACCTAATTAAACGTAAGATACCGATGACTAAAAAGTTTGCTGTATAAGCATTCTTCCTTCTTCCTTCTTCCTTCTTCCTTCTTCCTTCTTCTCAAAACTTCAACCTCTGTCGGTGATTCGCCACAGATTCCACCAGGCCCAAGGCGATAAAATTACTCAGTAATGCTGCATTTCCATAACTGAGGAAAGGCAACGGAATCCCAGTAACAGGAGCTAAACCAATATTCATGCCAATATTTACAAACACTTGAAATACCAACATTGCCAGCATTCCAATCGCCAATAAAGAACCGAAATTATCTTTAGCAGTTTGAGCAATGATCACCAAACGCAAGCAGATAAACCAGAATAGTAACAACACACAGATGCAGCCAATAAAGCCGAGTTCTTCGCCAATAGCTGAGAAAATAAAGTCTGTATGTTGTTCAGGAATGAAGTTAAGTTGAGTTTGGGTTCCATGAAATAGTCCTCGCCCATGAACTCCCCCAGAACCAATAGCAATCCGAGATTGGATCAGGTGATATCCGCTGCCCAAAGGGTCTTTTTCTGGATCTAAAAATCCCGTCAAGCGAGTTTTTTGATAGTCTTTGAGCAAACTCCAAAAGACGTGCCCAACGTGACCGGAAATCACGTTTACCGCTACGGCAGCGGGGGCTGTCAACCAAGGCCAGGGGAGAGCTCGCCAACCGATCAAACCCATACCAACTACCCAGAATAACCAAGTTGGCAAAAATATGTTGTTAAGGACGGCGGAGATAATGGGAGATATTAATAGGATTAGCCAGCCGGGATTAACATTACCCCAATAAAGCATTCCCATTGCGATCGCACCAAATACCAGTGAAGTACCCAAATTAGGTTCCGACAACACCAAAGCCCAAGGCACAGCAACTACAGCTAGCATCTTCAACATATCCCCAAGAGATGGGGAAGGTCGCGCTTGCAGAAGGGCTGCTAAGGTAATAATTACGCCTACTTTGGCAAATTCTGAGGGTTGAACGTGAAAGCCAGCGATACTAATCCACCGTTGAGCTCCCAAGGCAGTAGTACCGATCAGGCGGACTGCGATTAGCGAAAAATTGATAAACGCATAGATGATCCATTTCCACTGAATTAGCATCTCGTAGCGACAGCGGGCGATTAAAAGTGCGAGTACCAAACCCACGCCCCCTGTAGCCCAATGTCGCCACCAGTCGATGAGTCCTTGGTTTAATTCAACGCTGTGGATCATGACTCCCCCGAACACGGTGAGACCGATACAGGCGGCGAATAGTGACAAGTCTACTTCCTGCCAAGGCTGTATAATAGACTTCCAGCGATTTCTAACCAGTAGTTTGTTCAACATGAGGGCTTATGCGTAATTCCAATGCTTCAACATTATAAGTTTTTCTAGTACGTTCCTGGTAAGCACCGCTTGAGAACGCTTATTTTGGATCGATATTTAAGCAAGCTGACCAACCGATCGCCTAAGTTACTAACCCTCAAAATTTCTAGTAACTTTTTTTACCAGATAAATATGCAATCATCAGCTAAACACTGCTTATATTAGAAATGCAAAAGCAATTTAATTATTTAATTATGTTTGCTGATATCTCTCCTTTTTACTCGTTTTAGATATTTATAACTTACACTTACCAACGACCAACTAATATAACAAAATCCAGATTTCGTATTTACTAATACCATAATTTTGGCAACTTATTTACAATAAAATCATCTTATGCCCGTTGGCATAATTGGTGTAGATTGGGATGTAGATGAGGAAATGCAAAAAGGTGGCAGCCTATGCTTTCTCAAAGTCGATTGGTTTTGGTGAGTCTATTGAGTACGATTGCGCTTTACTGGGGGCCGCCAATAACGGGAGCCTGGCCTGTAGTGAAAGTGGTAGAAGTAACGGCACAAGCCAGCGGTAATGAGGCGGCTCAAAAGGCTTTAACAGAAGGGTTGCAACTTTATAAGCAAGGGACAGCGGAATCTTTAAGAAAAGCGATCGCGAAGTTTGAAGAAGCATTAAAACTGTATCAAGAAGCGGGCGATCGCGGTGGGGAAGCTGTCACCCTCAGTAGCATCGGCACTGTTCACTCAGATTTGGGAGAACAACAGAAAGCGCTAGAGTATTACAACCAGTCCCTTTCCCTGTTTCGGGCAGTAGGCGATCGCGGTGGGGAAGCTGTCACCCTCAGCAGCATCGGCACTGTCCACTCAGATTTGGGAGAAAAACAGAAAGCGCTAGAGTATTACAACCAGTCCCTTCCCCTGATTC
>DATGYA010000755.1:0-3528 GCA_035298405.1 Kamptonema sp.
TTAGTAGTAGTTTCCAAAGATGACGAGCCAACCTCAAAATTTAATAGTCGTCAAAATCCGACTGAACTTATTGAAACATTTGCTGCTGAAACTGGTTCAAGAGCAAGGTCTTGGATTATTGGAGTTGGAATGTTAGGCGAAGGTGTTTCTATCCCTCGCTTAAAGTATCGAATTCACGCCACCAATATTCGGGCTCTTTTATCTTTTACGCAAGATTTAGGGCGCTTACTCCGCCTTTTCCCAAAAGAAGAGCCAGAAGCGGTTGAAACTTTAATTCCTGCACATCCGACACTAATTCAATTAGCACTGAATGTTTTGAATGAAATTGCTCATATTGTGAGAGAAGAAGAGGAATTACCCAACGAACAAAACAGAGAAAATGAAGAGAGTAACTCTGAGCCAATAAGCTCTACATTTGAACCAATTACTTCTACGGGAGAACTAGGAAGTCACATTGTCGAAAGTGAGGAGATACCTCTAGAATACGCCATTGTTGCAGAGTGGGCAATTGAAAATAATGCAACTTTTCGGCTTTTAGGAAAAGGTAGGGCTCCGGCTCATCTAGCGCAGATATTAATGGTTGATAAACCTTCATTTGAGTTTTTGTATCAACAATATCGAGATGCCCAAAATAATAATCCTCTAGAGAGTGATGTCTCAGGTTCTAACGTTCCTCATGGCTTTCCATCAGAATACGCAAAGTTCTTGCCAGATGAAAAACTTAAGTTTGCTCGAAAGGAAGTCAACAAAAAAGCTTTTCATCTAGCTCGCCTTTTGTTACCTAATGCCAGTTCAGAAGAATTGGAGAAAAAAATCCAAGAAATCTACGGCATAGCGAAACGAAGACACGGGCTTCCTTTAAAAGGTTTTGTCAGTTACGAAGGATGGGAAAAAATCTATAGCTGGTTGTGCGATCGCATTGTCCATGCCAACCGTATTAAAAAAGAGGAAAATTTATGAGTTACGCAGACATCAAAATTATCGATCCGAACGAATCTAAAATTCCAGAATCAGCCATTGTTCAGAAGGTTTTGTCTGACGAAGATATATTGCCTGAAGACCAGCATAATCTAGCAATTAAAGCTTTTCTAATTTCTGATGGTATAGCATCGGGAATTAGTAAGGATTTAGCATTTGTGGATCAAATCCCTCAGTTTATCAAAGAAATTATTGATAACAAGTTGTGGGAGTGCCTTTATGTTGCCAAAAGAGCTATGACTCCTTACTACTGCCGTTACGTCAAAGGCACGGATACTGAGAATTTTCGAGCTTTTATTACCGCCAAACGTCCTAATGGATTAGAAACTAGCGTAGAGACAGTAGACCGAGTGCTACAGGCTGATCCTGAAGTACAACGGAGGTTTCGGGCAATCATATATGATTCTCGCCAAGGAGAACGGACGGATCTGATTAATGAAACTTCTTACGGCGACCGTAAGAAGTTAGATCCGGAACTAAGTCAAACACAGAGAAGTGTCATCAGAGCCACAAACCGAGCAGCAGAAGCTATTCCAGTCATAGGTGAGTTACTAGACCGAGGACTCATAGCTATAGATGTTGCTGCACAGTTAGGACGTGACATAAAAGACCCCGACAACTTGACCGCAGAAGAACGAGAGTACGTGGACAAGCGAGATTTAGTTGGCGTAAGAATCAACAAGTACATACATACTAACCCAATTCCCGACGATGAGGATAAAGAACCAGCTTACAGTCGCGAGCTCAACAGGTACGTCAAAGAACTGCTGGGAGTTAAGGATCGGTCTAAATCTATACGAATGGACAATCCCAAAAAGGCGGCCGAGAAACTACTGACCTTTTATAAGGGGGACAGGCTCAAAGAGTTGATTGACCATTTGAGGGAAGGATTAGAACCCCCTATGGCATTACTAGAGCCAGCTAAAGAAGAGTCTCAAGATAGCGTTCAATCTTTAAATAGTAACGATCAACTTGCCAAGGGCCAGGCTGAACCTCTCGCTGAAATCTCAACTTCTTCAACCCTCGAAATCCATCAAGATCAGTCTCTTAATGGAGATTCACCAATTCTCCAATCCACAGAGGATGTAATTAAAGTTAAGACAGATATACCCGCGAATCAAGAGTTGAGTGTAGATGATTTAGCAAAACGCTTGAAACTTAGTCGGCAGACTATTCTCAATAACGTATACAGTCCACCTAATAAATTTCTGGAATGGGTAAAACAACGAGATCCAGAGGGTTTAGGTTGGCAACGTAGTAAAAAGAAAAAAGGACGTTCTTGGTTATTCACTCTAGTTCAATAACCCGAACAAGACTAATTAAATTTCAGGAGATTGCCAATGCTGTCAAACACAGAATTTAATACCTGGTGTAGTCGCTTTAATCTATCTCAGCAAACACAAACTCTGATTGAAAAGATTCGTTCATCAGAACCATCGCGTCGGGTTGGGGGTGGAACTAAAAACGTTTCGGGGCGTTATCCAAGCCGAAAAATGGGAGTGACTATCCAGTTTGAGTCTCACAAAGTTGAACTTCCTTTTATCTATGAACTGGAACATGATGAGGATGTCTTAGAGTTTTACGATCAACCACATCAGATTAAGCTTGACTATGAGGCAAAAAATGGACGAAAACTCGGTGTATTGCACACTCCAGACTTTTTTGTTATCAGGACTAATTTTGCTGGATGGGAAGAGTGTAAAACTGAACAGGAGTTAAAAAGACTTAGTGAAAAAAATCCAAATCGCTATTTTTGCTCTGATGATAGTAAGTGGCTTAGTCCACCAGGGGAAGTTTACGCTAAAAAATTTGGGCTTTATTACCGTATCCGGTCAGATAATCAAATCAATTGGATTCTCCAACGCAACCTTATATTTTTAGAGGATTACTTGCGAGCCACTTCAATAACTTTGGAAGAATCGGTAACTAACTCTATCATTTCAAGGGTATTTTCTCAACCAGGAATAACTTTAGCAGAACTGCTCCATCAAGAAATAGGAATTATAGCCGATGACATTTACACATTAATCGCCACCGAACAACTTTATGTCAATCTAAATAGCGCACCACTAGCTGAGCCAGAAAGATGTCAAGTCTTTAGCGACCAACAGACATCTCTTGCTTATCAATTAATGGTCAAACAATCTACTCCAAGGATTGCAATTATTTCTCCAGTCATCAACCTTGCTACTGGAACATCTATCATTTGGGACGGCAAAGGTTTGACGATTCTTCATATTGGAGAAACAGAAATTCTGCTCAGGGCAGAAGATGCTCAACTGATTGAGCTGAAAAAGACCGAGTTTGAGAATCTGGTTCGCCAAGGCAAGATAAAAAATCTCCAAACGCAGGAAAGACAGATTGGCGCAGAATCTTGGGAACGTTTCCATCAAGCAAGCCCTGAAGATCAGGCGGAAGCCCTTCGTCGCTACAAAGCTATTGAACCTTACTTGAATGGGCAACCACCCAAAAACGAAACAGTACCAGAGCGTACCATTCGGGATTGGAAAGCCAAGTATTGAGCGGCAAGATATATGTCGTCGAGTTCTG
>DATGYA010000756.1:0-3758 GCA_035298405.1 Kamptonema sp.
GGTGTATCGGTTTCGGGAGGAGACTGAAGCTTATTTGTACGATACTTGGAAGCGGGCGGGGTGGGCGAATACGAAGTTACAACGGATTGAGGAGCATTTGGGGACTGAGCCTAAGCGGGAGCAGGGGGAAGAGTGAGGGGGATGGGCGATCGGCTTTTGGAGAGTTGCTGGGGTGTGGCGCGATCGCACTCAACGACTTCGCTCGCCACCTGAATAAATCTGCGAGCACATCCTTCTTTAAACTCATTCGCTCTAACTTGAGCCAACGATCGCTTCACTTCCACAATCTAGAATATATCGTTGACGGCCTCTATGAGCAAATCGTGAGATGGCTCCCCCAAGTCAGTCGCCATTCGCTACCAACTTCAAAATTAACTTATTTGGGACTGAGTTTTCATGCGTTTTTTACTGTTTTTTATGAGAATGTGCGAGTAAACTTGTGCTCGCCTCTGCTTTTTGCAGTTCGCTACAGCTACTCTTGAAATCACAAGCATGGACTTCGTTCGCAAGCACGACGATCTCAGCCGGGACAATATGAGTTTGATGCGATCGCCATTCGCCATTGGTTCGGATCACCAAAAGTTGCCAAGACCCTTAATGTGGTCTCGAAAAAATCCTGATTGCGGTCTTGAGTGATTATGATTGCGGTCTCCTACACCTAGAAGCAGTTTGAAAAAACAGCGATCGCCATTCACCATTGGTTCCGATCGCCAAAAGTTGCCAAGACCCTTATTTTGGCACAGACCAAGAGCGAATTTCACCTAAAGTAACGGGGATTCTGTCGCTCACATCAACCGTAAACCGATAAACCTTCTTAGCTCTATGGTCATTTTCTGGATCGAAAAATTTTAATATCACATCCCAACAATCGCTATTAATCCGACAAAATGGGCTTTTTTCTACTTCAACTGTATCGAGTTGCATCCCTCTAGAAATAGCTTCAGCATAGCTTGAAGCCGCTTGAAAAGCATTAGTAACAGAAAAGTTTAACGCTCGGTCTTTAGAAATTTGTCCTAAATTTTGAAACTCAAAATAAACTTTATTTACGAAGCTAATAAGAGCTTGTCGCATTGCAATTTCATCGACTTGTGGTGTTTGGGGGGCCACACTTTGTAAAGCAGCTTCGACTAAATTATTTATTTTCCACCCGTACATTCCCCTTGTATTAATTAAGGTAATGACGGGAACTTCTTGCCCCGAAAATAATTGCACGGTTTTATCCGTTGTTTTAGCAGGGATGCTGACTCTTTCGATAAAATCATCGTTTTCTTCCGGTTCAATTTGCCCCGCTAACATCATGATTAATATCTCGTAGACATCCGCAGCAAAACCCTGTCTGGGCTCTAAGGCATAAATGGGGGTAAGTTCTTGATTGAGCGTCCAAATTAAGGATTTTGCTTCACTGGGGTTTTGTGAGAGGTAATCTATCATTTGACCGGCATCATAGGGATTAGGAGGAATTACTGTGCCATCAATTTCAAAGGCTGGCATCAGTTGTTTGAATGTGTCGCGTCTGGCTTCGCTGCCAAAGTCGTAACCGATGGTTCCTAAGGCGTAGACAAATTTTGAGGCGGCGCTGGGGGTGATGCCTTCGGTGGGTTCACTAAGGGTGAAGGTGGCAACCATTGTATTAGATGGTTGCACTGTGTCAGAGTCTGCCGGGAAATCAATTCCGTAGTTCATAGCAGAAGCCTGTTCAAACGGACTGGTAGTTGAGGCTTTAACAGAGGAGATTTCTGGACGATTACTGGTATTGATAGTGGAAGTTAGTGAACTTTCAATGGGGTTTCCAGCCTTCTTTAAAGCACTTTCGTTATGAGCCTGGATATCGATTTTTGGGTGCGCTTGAACTGGGGTTAACTCTTTTCCAGTTAATAACTGATAAGCGCCGGGAATATTTAATTTCCCTCTTAAACAGCGTTCCGGTTCTTCTATTTCTTCCGGGTTACAAGGAATGGCACTATTTAAAATAGCTTGACGCACAGCTTCGGCGTTGGGTTTTTCACCTCGTTGCAGTTGTATACTCATTAATAATGCTGAGATTCCGGTAACAATGGGTGCAGCGCAACTCGTACCTTTTTCGCGAATCGGTTCGTCGGTTCCCGGCTGTGCACCTAAGATGTTTTCCCCATTTGCCATTACGCCTTTACTTTGATAATCTCCGCCATAATTACTGAATTTAAAAGGTTGTCCGTCATCGCGGATTGCACCGACGGTGAGGACACCAGGAAGGATAGCGGGAATGCACCAACATTCGCCTTTATCGTTACCACCGGGAGCGACTATTAATATGTTATTGTCTTGGCATTGTTTGACGGCGCGGGCAAATAATTCAGGGGATACCCCTGTTTGGGTGGGGTGACAGGCGGCGATATGGATGATGTTTGCGCCTGCTTTTAAGGCTTCGTTGATAGCGTGGGTGAGGTTAATGGGAGAGATGAAGTCATCGCCTGCGAAGGAAATGGGAATATTAATAGCCGTGCAATGGGGGGCAATGCCTGGGACGGGTGAACCGTGTTGTCCTAAGATGGTACTGGCAATGTGGGTGGCATGACTGGATAAGTCGATGCGTTGCCGAATCTGTTCGGGGAACTGGGCAAAAAAGGCTTCTCTTTCTTTTTTCGCTTCGTCCTTGTGGTGGTCTGGGTCTGCTTCTTTTTTGGCTTTTTGTTGTTGGTTAAATTCTGTAGCTAATTTAAGGTAGTAATAATATTCGTCATTTAGTTCGATATCTTCTGCCCAATAAGGTTTAAATTGGGTAATGTTTGCGCCAACAAAGCAAGTCCGTTCTAAGTCTGCTGCACCGTCGAGGATGGCGATTTTGATGCGGGTATCGCCTTGGGTGCGCGTCCAAAGTTCCGGTATTCCGGGGATGGTGATGAGGTCGGGCATTGGGGAATTTTAGTTAAATGCTTAGTCGAAAATGTATTTTATGTTAATTGGTTTACCCTCAAGGATAAGATTTATAACTATAGAGATATGTGTAGGTTGGGTTTCGTTCCTAAGCCCAACTTACAGTAAATAAGCTTGAGCCTCAAAAAATAGGTAAATCTAAAACAAATCCTGGTAAGACATCTTCTCTTAATAAACTTGCGAGTAACTGCACAATCTCAACGGCTTGATTCGGACGATAGATTTCTACTTGTTGGGCTTGGGGATTAATTAGTTGAGGTAAGTGGTTGAATTGGGGCGGTTACTCCGCGTCGTCGCCCGCAAACGGAGTTTGATAACAAAAATACCTATCTTCCGTTTTATCACAATGAGTAAATCCGAAAAGGGGAACCATCCCTTTTTCTCCCGCCCAAGAAGTAGCACTGGTTTCGCGTTGCACAGGAGCAACTTGTTGGGGTCGAATATTTTTCTTAGTCATGATTGTTTGTTTCAAGCTTACTTGTCGGAATTAATTATTGACTTAATCCATTGGCTTGTCAATGCTGATACAAGTAAATATTTATTAATAATTAACACGTTCGCTCTTTCATGCTACCAAATCCCTTTTTCCGATGACGGAATCTCTTCGGGCATCGAGCTTTTTTAGGTTTGGGAAATACTTTAGAAGAATGCGCCAGGAAGTATAAAGGATTTTGTCAGAAATACAAACCGAAATAGAAGACCCCAACAAGCGTGCCATTGGGGTAGCAAGCTACTCGGTGGGGTTCATTTCTGGTGATATTGGTTCAACCTCCCACCCCAAAAAGAAGTCCCGTTTTTCTCCTTCCCCGTGCCAGGTATCGGAAAACGAAGAACTGACTCATGTT
>DATGYA010000757.1:0-3187 GCA_035298405.1 Kamptonema sp.
GCGGGTTTATGTAATTTGTCGATATTATCAAAGCATATAGGCGAACCCGCCCTACCAAACTTGACATGATATAAATCTGAATCAAATTGTTAGCAATTAGCAATCAGCAATTAGCAATTCAGATTAATTCCGACCCGTAACTGACAATCCCTCTACAATTACAGAAGGGGTGTAACAAGAACCGTTCCACTCGGCATCGCTTCCTAATTCTACAAGTTGCTTAAGGGCTGTGTAAACATTTCCCGCCACCATTGTATCTTTAACTCTGCCAATTATTTGACCATTTTTTACTCTATAGCCAAGTTCGACATTAATAGAAAATTCGCCAGAAATGCCAGCACTTCCACCTAGCATTTGATCGACAATTAGCCCGTCATCTAGTTGGGCAATTAAATCAATTAAACTCCGTTTTCCTGGTTGAATTAACTCATTAAATAAGCCGGGAGTTGGAGAACTTCCTAAGCCGGGGCGGAAGCCGTTACCGGTTGTACCGCTACCTAAGATTTTACCCGTAGTGCGATCGGCATAGAATAGTTGCAAAATTCCTTTTTGGATGAAAACAATCGGGCGGGTAGGAGTTCCTTCGTCGTCAAAGGGACAGCTATAGGGCCCGGCATCGGGTGCTTGAGAAAGGGTGAGGAGGGGGGAGGTTACGGGCTCGCCGAGGCGATCGCTCCAAGGTGAGGCCCCTTCGAGCACGAGTTTGCCATTGAGCGCCGCAGAAACGGTTCCCCACAGGAGATCCGCTGCTTTTGCTGTGAATAAAACAGGTACTCTTCCTGTCGGAGGGACTACATTTTCTTTTGCCCAGTTTAATCGCTGTAATATCCGTTTGGTTAAATCTGCGGGATCGAGGTTTTCTCGCTGGGTTTCGCCATCAGAAACGTTCAAGAAATCATCTCCGCGTACCCATTCCGCCCCTAGATAGCCGCTTAAAGTTGTGTCTGTATAACTACAATCTAACCCCAAGGAATTGAGGAGGCGGATGCTTTCTACTTCGCAGTCAAATTCGGCAGTACACAGGATTTCTGGATAGGATTCTCGAATAGTAGCGATCGCCTCTTTTCCCCAATTTACTAACTGTCCCACTGCCACCGATTGTCCCAAATCGGGGTAGGAAGTTTGCGAACCCGGAGTTAGTTCTATTGTCTCTGGGACACCGAGCTCAGAGAGTGCGATCGCGCGATCGATCAAGGCTTGGGGTTCTACGGGCCCATAAGCCACCGCCAAACCCGGCCGCCCATCTCGCCATAACCGCAACCCTGTACCTTCGGATTCCACACTTTCCAGTTGCTTAAGTCGATTTGCTTCAAAAAACACCGGCCGCGAATGCGATCGCGACTGAAATACCTCGGCGGCCTCTGCCCCAGCCTTGGCTGCTAACTCTAGCAGTTGTTCTGCTGATTGGTCGTTGGTCATTGTTATTAATTGACTGTTAACTGTTAACTGTTAACTGTTAACTGAAAAGTATAGTTTTCCCAGCGGATTTTTTGCCTAAAGATTAAATTCTTGGAGTAGCCAAAATCCAGCAAAAGACTCAGATTCAGGATTAGATTGAACTGCTAAAAAATGCACTTCTTGAGCTGCTTTCTTAGCTGCTTCAAATCCTTTAGCTTCTGCAACAGTACCCAAATCTTTGAGGTTAGCTAGAATCCAGCGATCGCTAGCCCCCGTCTCCAATACCAGCCTCGCGGGAGGGCCGCCATCAAATTTCACAAAAGCCAATTCCAAACCCGACATCCAGGCTGCTAATGCTATTGCCCTCGACGAATAAATAATCAGCCCTGGAATCTGCGTTTGAGGCTTGAACCCGAAAGCATCAAGCCCGAAAGCTTCCCCAAAATCAATCTCCCATTCTGACATTTCATCAAATGCCTCAGCCGCGAGAGTAACAAAACTCCACTTCTGACCGATGAGGGCATCTGGTAGAGGTTGGGGGATTTCGGAGCTAAATTGAACAGAGGGGTTAATGCTGGATTGAAAGCCTTGGTAAGTAGGATAAACATCCTGCATCCGTTCTCGCAACCACATTTGCAGGGCGTAGGTACGGCGGCTGGGGGCGGTGGGAATATTCAATTCCTCGCCAGCTTTCGTAATCATGTTAGTCATCTGGCGGCGAAAAAAACGAATTTTTTCAGGTGGTTTCGGAGCAGATGCGATCGCTTCCTTGATAGCAGCCGCCAGCCACAGAGAGTTCACGGTAGAACTTGGACAGAACTGCGAGTAGCGAAACAAAGATTCTGATTTGTCGCCGATTTTCAGCGGACTCTCGCAAATCAAGACTTCCCAGAGTTTTTTCTGTGCTTCGTCCACAATCGGACGGCTGTAATAATCCAGTTCCCAGATAGTTCCCATGCCGCTAGCCATTATCAATTCTGTCTCGATCCCAGTTTAAGGGTAAACTGTCAAACAAGTAAGTAGAAGGAAGAAGGAAGAAGGAAGAAGGAAGAAGGAAGAAGGAAGAATGCTTATACAGCAAACTTTTTAGCCATCGGTATCTTACCGTTTAATTAGGTGGATTTACTTATATGCTCAAATTAAGTAGCAAAATACTTAGTAGCAAGCTCTTGAAATTATTGGATACTGTGGAGTATCGGTGCCAAGCCAACATTAATATTTATGATTCCCCGAAATGCGATCGCTTGGCAACTCAGGCGGCGGCGGGGAGACATTTGCAAATTGTTTGCGACTCGTCGCCCTTGGCGATGGAGAGTAAGGATAATCAGCAGGCCGCGATCGCGGTACGGCTGTGCGAAGATGATTATCCCGGATGGCTAGCTGTCTGTGATACCCATTTGCTAGAGGTGGCTCAAACACCATATCAAGCTCAATTTTTCTCATCAGCCGAAATTAGGGATAAGTTGCAGAGCGCGATCGCCTTTACCCATCACGCCATGAACCAGCCTAACCATTATCTCTGGGGAGGCACGCTCCCGCCGAATTATGACTGTTCTGGACTGATGCAAGCTGCCTTTGCCTCTGTCGATATCTGGTTGCCTAGAGATGCCTATCAGCAAGAAGCTTTTACTCAACCCCTTGCCTTAGAATCTGTGCAACCGGGCGACCTAATTTTCTTCGGAACTGTGGATAAAGCTACTCATGTAGGCTTATATCTGGGACAAGGGCGTTACATTCACAGTTCAGGGAAAGAACAAGGACGTAACGGTATTGGTATTGATATCTTGTC
>DATGYA010000758.1:0-1658 GCA_035298405.1 Kamptonema sp.
GGGGTAGAGGGGCGGGAGCGGTCAGAACAAATCCATCTTTCCCCTCCGGCAGTGGGGTACGGTGGGCGGGAGGCACAGAGGCAACCTGGCGAGATCGGGGCAATAGCTTGAAGCCCATCGGGGGGGATGACGACGCTCAGCGACAGGATAACGGGGAAGTAAATCCCCCACTGCCCGATCAATGTGGAGATCGTCGATCCGCTTCTGGTGCGCGGAGTGAAGTATTCGGAACTCAGCCCAGAACCAACTATAAAAATAGCCCACACAGCAAAATAAGAATCAGCAACGTGATAGAGATGAACCTCTCTTTAAAGAAAAGACTTTGAGCTATTCGGTTACCCTCTTAAATCTGGACGGTTTACCTCACCTGCCGCTAGAGATAGTTAGTTGATAATTGAGTGTAGTAAACGCACCCAAAAAGCACCTAATCAATGAATTCCTCCTGAAGAGATTCATTACCTTGAGTCTGGCTTTGTTTGGTAAATTAGCTCCGCTATGGAGAAAATGAGTTATGAACAGAATTAAGAGCTTGAAAGCAAAGAATTTACAACAGCCTATCGCCCAGGAAAATGCTTCTCATGAAGTTCGTCCAGGGAAACGAATGACAATAACCTTGTCAGAAGAAGCGGCTGAATTATTAGAGTTCCTAGCAAACTCTCAGTGCATTACGCAAAAAGACGCTTTGGGAAAAGCAATTGCAACAGAAGCTTATTTTCGGCGTGAAGCAATGCAGGGAAGCACAATTCTTGTTCAAAAGCCAAACAACCAACTTCGCGAAGTAGTTCTGCGATGAAGTGTTCTAGTAGGTGCACAATGCCTATTAAGGAACGAAATCATGTTTCATCAAAGCGATGACCAAAACGATATCCATGAAGCAGAAATCATTGATACCGAGCCGACAGGGAAACCTGATGTGTTTAGTGAGGAGAAACATCCCGCTGAAAGGATAGTAGGGGAAAAGCAAATAACAGCTCTTGTTCTAGAACTAATACGTTTTAGAATTATTGACCGAATGGCTTCACTCCTTACTATTTACGTGATCTGCACAACTATAGTGTTTGGGATAGGATTATCTCGCCCCGAGATTAACAAAGGAATATTTCAAGAATGGAATAAGACAATACCTGTTATCATAATTGGTTTATTAAGAAGACAAAATAAATGATTAATGTACAAAGTGCTGAAGGCACTTTTTTTTTGCAAATTTTTCAATCTTTATAAGCCAGTTTTATCAATAGAAGCTTTTTAAGCGTTAAGAAACGATTGATCACGACTATTGCATTTTTAGTAGCTGAACCGACCTTTAAAGTAAATATCAGAGCACCTGAATCAGGGATCGCCCGTCATTCCCAACGAGAGATCGCATAAGCCGGAGAGCCGCAACCCTCCGGCAACTCGTTAACCACAGACCAGCCGCACGCGAGAACCACGACTCGCCACACCCAGCCGCACCTCACCCAGCGAAACCTCACAGGGAACAGAAACCATAAACTTCCCCGGACCATCTTCCCGCGTCCGAACCTTCACCGCGTACCCCACCACCGCAGTCCACCGCGCCGCAAAGTCCCCAGGCAACGAGTCAAACCAGACCTCAGCCACGAAACCCGTAAAACTGCGATCGCTCTCCCGCCAGAAACAATCGACACAGCCGAACTCGA
>DATGYA010000759.1:0-5171 GCA_035298405.1 Kamptonema sp.
AGGGGTAAGTGTAGTAACTGTAGGCGGTAGTGCTCTGGGCTATGTCTGGTGGACTTTACGGGGTTTGGAGCAAGCTTTGCCGGATATTGCTGATATGTCGGCTTTTACTCGTGATGGGACTTTGAGTATTAAGGCGGCTGATGGGACGATTTTGTTGCAAAGCGGGCCTGCAACTAGGGAAAAGCTGAAGCTGAGGGAGATTCCCGAACAGTTAATTAAGGCTTTTATTGCAATTGAAGATCGGCGCTTTTATGAACATCGCGGCGTTGATTATCAAGGGATTTTTCGGGCGATCGCTTCTAATATAATGGCGAGGGATTTGGTGCAGGGAGGAAGTACGATTACGCAGCAGTTAGCGCGGATTGTTTTCCTCAACCAAGAGCGCAGTTTTATGCGGAAGGTGCGCGAGGCGCTTTTGGCTCAGAAAATTGAGCGGGAATTGAATAAACAACAAGTTTTAGAGCGCTATTTGAATCTGGTTTATTTGGGTTCTGGTGCTTATGGGGTGGCGGATGCGGCTTGGGTTTATTTCAGTAAGCCGGTTGACAAGCTGACTTTGGCAGAGATGGCGACTTTGGCGGGTTTACCTCCTGCACCGAGTGAATATTCGCCGTTGGTGAATGCGAATGCAGCTAAGGTGCGCCGTAATATTGTGTTGCAGCAAATGCTGGAAGCTAAGGTAATTACGGAGAAAGAAGAACAGGATGCGATCGCCGAACCTCTGGCTGTGAAACCGAGTGCTCCGAAACGGCTTCAGGTACAAGCTCCTTATTTTTCTAGTTATATTGTCAAAGAATTGCCGCGCTATGTTTCTAAGGATGCTTTGGAAGCGGGGGGTTTGACTGTAGAAACGAGTATAAATTTGGAGTGGCAAAAAGCAGCAGAAAAGGTGATGAAGGATGCTGTAGAACTCGATGGTCAAGCCCAGGGATTTGAGCAAGCGGCGCTGGTTTCGATTGAATCTCGGACTGGAGAAATTAAGGCGATGGTGGGAGGCGCGAAGTTTGAAAAGAGCGAGTTTAATCGCGCTACCCAAGCTCAGCGACAGCCTGGATCTACGTTTAAGGGGCTGGTTTATACGGCTGCGATCGCGGCTGGTTTTTCGCCTTACGATAGCTATGAAGATGGCCCGGTGATTTTTGATGGCTATCAACCGAATAATTATGGCAAAAGATTTAGCGGTTGGCGATCGATGTCGGATGCTTTGGCAAGTTCGGTGAATGTAGTAGCGGTGAAAGTTTTGGTTGATGTTGGATTCGATCCGACTATTAAGTTGGCTCACGATATGGGAATTAAGTCTAAACTCAATCCTACTTATTCCCTGGCTTTGGGTGCTTCTGAGGTGAATTTGCTGGAGTTAACTAATGCTTACGCGACTCTAGCAGCACAAGGGAATTATACCGAGGCACACGGAATTCTGCGCGTAATTAATCAGCGCGGTGATGTGATTTATACTGCTAATTTTAAACCTAAGCAGGTTGTTGATAAAAATAGCGCGGCGATTATGACTTGGATGTTGCAGGGGGTTGTGCAAGGCGGCACGGGAGGGCCTGCGGCTTTGTCGGATCGGGCTGTGGCTGGCAAAACTGGTACTTCCGAACAAGCTCGCGATCTGTGGTTTATTGGTTTTATTCCGCAGGTGGTGACGGGTATTTGGCTGGGTAATGATGATAATTATCCCACTTATGGCGCTAGTAGTACCGCTGCTTATAATTGGCGGGAATTTATGTCTCAGGCGGTGAAGGGAATGCCCGTTGAAGAGTTTCCGAAGTTGCCGGAGTTGGAGGGGAGAAAGGGGAGTATTAAGGCGAAGCCTGTACAGCCGGGTCACGTTGTTTATGGGATGATTAAAAATGATGATGATTCTATTACTCCTTATAATCCTGGTGGGGGAACTTCGCGAGATTCTGCTAATTATCAGGAGCCGTCTACTTATCAGGAACCGACTAATAATTATAATTGATTGATGGGGATTTGAATGAACCGCAAAGGCACAGAGGACGCAGAGGAAGGAAAAAGAAAAAGGTTACGATCTTTTGAGGCTGGCTATGAAGAAGCCATCCATTTGTTGGGTTTGCGGCCAGACTTTTAGATATCCTTCTGGTGTTTTTGGGATAGGTAAATCCAGGTTTAGTGGTTCGATTTGCCAGTCATGGTTATTGGTTAAAAATGATTCAATGATGTTTGCATTTTCTAAGGGGTGAATTGTGCAGGTTGCATAAATTAATTTGCCTCCAGGCTTGACAAAAGTAGCGACATTTGCTAGTAATTGTGCTTGGAGTATTGAGAGTTCTTCGATATTTTTTTCTGTGTGATTCCAGCGGGCATCGGCGCGGCGGTGGAGGGTTCCCAGTCCTGAACAGGGGGCATCTAGTAAGACGCGATCGGCAATGTTAGTAAAGTTAGGGAAGTTGCGGCTATCTCCGGTGTGGATTTCGATGGATTTAAGCTGCATTCTTTCGGCATTTTGTTTGAGTTTTTTGAGTCTGCTTTCGGTTTTGTCGCAGGCGATGATTGTGCCTTTATCCTGCATTAATTCGGCGATGTGGGTGGTTTTTCCACCGGGTGCGGCGCAGACATCAATGATAGTTTCCCCTGGTTGGGGGTCGAGTAAATGGGTAACTAATTGAGCGCTGCTGTCTTGAATTGTCCACCAACCTTCGTTATATCCAGGTAGGTTGTAAATTGCGCCGATGCTACCATTTAATCTTAAGGCTTGGGGTAAATAGGGGATGCGATTAACTGCTATATTCTGAGATTTAAAGGCGGTTTCTACTTCGTCAATGGTGGTACGAAGGGGATTAATTCGGAGGTCAATCGTGGGGGATTGATTGAACCATTGACAGAGCTTTTCTGTTTCTGTTTCGCCGATTTGTTCGAGCCAGAATTGTATTAGCCAGTCGGGGAAGCTGTGGATAATTCCTAAGCGTTCGATGGGATTTTCTGGTAGTTTTAGGATTGAATTAACCCCCCCCTGCCCCCCCTTGGTAAGGGGGGGGGTAATATTACTTTTATCGTCTTGGTAAGCAATACTCTTAGCCCCCTCTTCATAAGAAATACTCTTAGCATCTCCTTCATAAGAAATACTCTTAGCATCTCCTTCATAAGAAATACTCTTAGCCCCCCCTTCATAAGGGGGGGTTGGGGGGGTAACTCTGGTATATTGTCGCAACAGGCCATTAACAAAGCTACTAAGGCCAGAAAATCCGTTTTCTTTTGTTAGTTGAACGGTGGTATTAACGGCGGCGGATGGGGGGATGTGGGTGAGATATTGGAGTTGATATAAACCGATGTGTAAAATTGTGCGAAGGTCTGGAGGTTGTTGGGAGGCGGGTTTTTTGGCGAGTTGGTCGATGAGAAAATCGAGCGATCGCATTCTTCTGACGCTACCATAGACTATTTCTGTGAGGAGTCTGCGATCGAGCTCGCTGAGTTCGGAGTTGCGGAGGGTGCGATCGAGGGCCACGTCTGCGAATGCGCCGCGTCGGTGGACTTCGCGGAGGGCGATAAATGCTAGTTGGCGAGGATTTTTCATTTAGTTATTAAATTCACCCTAAAGTCATCACTCCTGCTGGTAAGTCTATCACTAAACGTTTACTTTTTAGCCATTCCATACCAATCAAAATTTCTGGAATGTTATCTCCTCCAACTACAGGAATATTAAATTCTTGACCATCAATTTGTACGTTTCCTAAATATATATTAAATCTTTGTTCACCCTGTGCTGTAATCATTAGGTGCTGATCATCCAGGCTCGACCAATTAAGAATTTCTAGATCCTGAGTGTTAATTGCTAACCAATCTGTAAATCCTGTATCTAGTAAAGCCTCAACAATAATAATTTCACCATCAGCAGCTATTAAGCCAATTTCAAAAAATAGCCGATTGGTTTCACTCTCAAACCTACCTTCAATCATATTGTGCCACAAATCCCCGTTTCATTTAGGCGAAAGGTGACTACTTTTCCAGTGATCTCTTGATTTCGCAATTTTTGGAAGATCGCCATGTAGTCTGGTTCAATAAAATAATTGCCACTGTTTGGTTCAATGGTAATGTACCAATTGTAATGCTCTGCGATTAGTTCGGGGCGGACTCGTTCAAAAATAGCATGAGCAAGTTGATATCGCTGTTCACTTTCTGATTTTTGCTTTGCTTTTTCTTCGGTAGAGATTGGTGGTTTTTTGTATTTTTCTGGGAGGCGGCGAGGCTTCCATGTAGGGGATGCTATTGTCATGTTTTTTCCCTCTTTTTTAAGTGAGCGGGTTAGTTAGGATATTGATATTGTAGCATCAGTGGCGCGTATGGGAAAGGTATAACAGTTGTTTTCCAATAGTTCTTCTATTGTCTCAAGATGTCCTAATATATGAGGAATAGAGCCGTATTGGAAAGAATCAAGTGTTTTTGTAAGCTGCTCTAAAGCTGCTTCTTTTGTGGCACCATCAATAAGCTCATTGGCAAATTTTTCAATATCTAAATTGATTTCTTCGAGATTAAATATCAGCCGTTCTAAATTGCTTTTACCGAGTTGAGATTTCAACTTCTCTTGATGCTGCTTAAGAGCGTTAATTGCTACTTTCAGTGATGTGATTTGGGAAGCCATAATTGTTACCTGTTGTTTTATTTATTGATCTAAATCCAATATGGATTGTAGCAATTTTCTTTCTTCGATCGCGAGTTCGAGTAGGGCCCGTCGATCGCCTTTGGTTTCCCGGTAGCGGACGGCGGTATTTAGTAGGCGTAAGGGTATTTGAAAATCATCGAATTTACTTGTCTGTTCTTGCCAGACTTCTAGCCAGATTCGCGCTGCTTTGTCGCTAATCATTTCTGACATTATTTCTGGGATGTTGTTAACAAGTCCTTGTCCTAAAGCAGGGAGAACATTGTGTTTTTCGTAAATGTTGACTAGGGTTGTTAGGCGCGATCGCCAAACTTCTACACGATCGGTACTTTTGAATAAGATACGGATCATTAACTGGATATCTTCTACATCAACTTCATTTTCGGGGGTAATGTTTTGGAATGCGTACTCTAAGGCGGCGATACCTTCATCCCAGCGATTTAATCCTAGAATAGCAATGACACGGTTGAAGAAAACACTTACATATTTTTCGCTAAGTTCGATAGCTCGATTGCAGGAAACTAAAGCTTCCTCAAATAAAGCTTCCTCAAAT
>DATGYA010000760.1:0-5400 GCA_035298405.1 Kamptonema sp.
CATTCGCGAGTTATCGATTGACAAATTATAAAACTTGGGAGAGTCTATATTAGACTTAGCAAGTCTAGAGGATTTATTGGCTTGGTTGCAGGCAGCCTCTGAATAAAATTGATCCACTTTTAATCGATATTGACGCAGTTATTTTCGCTTATTATTCGGCTCGGAATTAA
Organism: Kamptonema sp.; assembly: GCA_035298405.1. Lineage (GTDB taxonomy): Bacteria > Cyanobacteriota > Cyanobacteriia > Cyanobacteriales > Microcoleaceae > Kamptonema. Next base: position 171 of record DATGYA010000760.1, read on the forward strand.
ATACCTCTCCAGCCTTTCCCCAAGATGGATACTTGCCTGCAATAGCAAGGTATCCAGAAGGAAGTCCCCAGATAAAGAAGCCGGCAATTGCTCTGCTAAGGTTTTGATTGCGGAAACTGTCGATTACATAATAAGCATAAAAAAAGAAAATTGTAGCACCAATAATTCGCAATGTAATTGGATGACTTTTGGGGAAGAAACAAGCAATTGCAATAGTCACGCACAATCCTGTCATTCCATAGAAGACATTAGCTCCAGCAGGTAAACCACTCGGATCGAGCGCTGTCATAAAAAATCCGAGCGCACACAATAATGCTACTATCCCAATAGCTATACGAGATCCCTTACTCATTACACTTTCTCCTGCAAAAAAGTTGTTTCTATATTGTGTAATTATATATAACAACTAACAACTAACAATTTACCAAGGAGAACCAATCATCGTAAAAGCAGCCCAATAATAGGGATGAGATAAATTTTTATCTCCCCGCGCAGTTAACTCAGGAGGTAAAGGAAGACCGCGATCGCTTCCCGAATTATACAATCTACCATCCTGCAAACGCACCTGCCCGTGCAACATTCGCAATTGCGCCTGTCTTAACGCCTCCGCCTTAATTGGGGCAGTTCGCAACTGCTGATAAAACTCAGTCATCAGCCCCAAAGTTCCCGCATCTGACACATACCACAAACTCGCTAAAGCTGATTTCACCCCCGCTTGTACCGCCAATCCCGCAAACCCTAACTCAGCCTCTTCATCTCCTACAGCCGTTGTACAAGCACTTAATACTAATAACTCCACTTGTGGGTTATACAATTTCAATTCTCGTAACTGATTTAAGCGTAGCTTTGTATCCCAAAACTGAATGTAAGAATTAGCCGCACCTCCTGGCTGAAATTCCCCATGAGTTGCTAGATGAATAATGCGATATTGTGGTTGACTGCGTTGAGCTTTCAAGTTTGCTAAAGTAAACTTTTCATTGAGAAAAGATACTCCCGGCCACAACTTCCCAACGATCGCAGATAGTTCCATCGGCACCGCAGGTAAACGAATTTGATCCGCGATCGCAGGAAAATCTGATGCACCCATCGCCAAAACCTCAGAACCTCTGATATCTACATAGTTTGTATCTGTCAAACTCAAACTAGGAATTAACCCCAGACTATACTTTTCCACTAAAAAGCGATCGCCATCGTGCAAAGCCGCAACAGGCAAACTTCGCAACCCCGAATCCATCGAAAATATCAGCGTCTTAATGCCGTTAGCCTCTAACTCTTGCTGTAGCGGTGCAATTAACCACTGGTAAAGTTGCTTAGCTTCTACTTTATAATCCTGCATTCGGGGGTTTCTAATTTCATTAGTAAACTCTTTGGCAACTTGTAGGACTTGTTCTCGTGCCACCGGAATACTTTTAAAAATCGCTTTTCCATCAGGTAGAAACAGCCGGAGTTCTAATTGTTGCGGCTGTGCAGAAACGTAAATAGCAGCAGGTTTAACCTCAGTTACACTAGCAATATGCGAGAGTTTATTTCTGATATTTTGAGCTGCGAGCGGCTTTTCTGATAGATTGCCACCAAAGTAATGTTCAAATTCCCGACCCCGATTTTGCTCGATTTGCGCTACATCTGTTAAATTCACCTGCGTCATGGTATTGGGGCGGTAAACTTCCGGCGCTGTAGTTGTCACAGAACTTTGTACTGTTGTCGCGATCGCTGGTTTTGATGTTGCCGTTGAGTTTTGTGTGGCTGTATTCGTTAAATTCTCTGGAGTTAAGGCAGCACCAATTGAAATTGTAGAACTCTGAGTAGAATTTGACCGGGTTACAGTTTCGGCAGAAACTAACACTTTTGCTGTTCCAGAACTAGCAGTATCTGAGTTATTTTTTAAGATTGTTGTTGAAGGTGGTGATTCCGCACTTAATAAAATCGGGATCGGGCTTGGTGTGGGTGTGGGACTTGGGGGAGAAGTGTCATTATTTTTCAAAGTGGATTCTGGGGAAGTAGACTCTTTCGTGGGGGTTTGTTGAAGACTTCCCGCTGTCTTCAAGTCAAAATTTGTCAGCAATTCCCGTGTTGTCGCAATAGTAAATTGTCCGTCAGTAATTGCACCAGCAGTGCCATTCCGCTTAGGATTACCGACTATAAAAGGTGTCGCGTTGCAAACTCCCTCGGTACAACTGCTACTTCTTTGTTGAATGGAAAGGGAACCGGGGCGATCGCGCCCTGCCGCAGAAATGCTAGCAGAGACTTGATTTAAGTCGGTAAAGGTGGCTGTAGCGCGGAAGGTTCCCCCCGTCGCAATCTCAATGTCACCGCCCTTAATACCACCTGCTTTGATAGAGGAAACTTCGATATTGCTTTGGCTTTTCAGCGTACTAGAACCTGCATTTCCTAACTCGGAACTAGAGTTAATAATGCCAGTCGCGATCGCGCCTGGTGCTGAAATTTCGATATCGCCGCCGCCTCGTTGTCCAAAAGCGTTCACATTTCCCGATTGTATGGAACCAGCGCTACGAATGCTGATGTTGCCGCCAGTACCATCTTCTGAACGAGCTGATATGGTTCCTGCTGCGATGTTACCTTGGGTAGTGGTGATGCTAATTCCGGCTTCTGAAGTGATGTTGCCAATGTTGATGCTACCACCGATTAAGCTAATTTTGGCGTTGTCTGTACCGGAAATCGCCGCATTGCCTGCGATCGCGCCTGATGATTGCGGCGCTTGAATTACTATCGGATCGCGAAATGTCAATGTAGAGGCGCGATCGCCTAAAGTTATCGTACCGCTACCATCTGGACTACCAATAATAATTGAGGCAAAACCATTGCGGAAAGCATTTAACTCTCCAGCAGTTAAGTCCAAGGCTGTTGTGTTTCCAGCTCCACCTACATTAATATCTTGACTGGGGTTCCCAGGTTGCAGTACCAAATTACCGTTACTTATTACTGAGTTATTGCCACCAGCTAAGTCAATTTCATTACCTGTCAGCGTAATATTTCCACCCAATCCTCTGCCCGTTGCCTCGATCGCACCTGCACTGATACCGTTGGTAGCTGTAAGCGTTACATTACCCCCTTGACTTCCGCGTGCAGATATTGCTCCTACAGCGAGGTTTCCGGGCGTAGACAACGCGATATCTCCAGCTTTGAGACTATTCGAGGAAGTATCTATTCCCGACGCGATCGCGATATTCCCACTGCTACTAAGTGCAATCGCATTTCCCCCTGCGCTGCGGATTCCCTCAACGCTAATATTACCTTGAGCTTTCAGTACAGCATTACCGCCGCTAGATTGCAACAACCCTGCCGCAATGCTACCCTCGGTGCTGGTGAGGCGAATTTCAGAACCAGCGGTGGAAATGTTGCCAATTTTAATATCGCTTGAGGTTTTCAGAGTAATAGAAGCATTTTCTGTTCCCAAAAGTGCGCCTGTGGCTGAGATTGAGCCTGAGTTAAGTGGAGATTGGATCGTTACAGGATCGCGGAAGCTAACGTTTGGCGCGATCGCGATCGCGCCACTACTACTGTTTCCGCCGATTGTAATCCCAGCCAAACCGTTTTGCAGAGCTCCCAAGTCACCGGCTGTCACATCCAAGGTACTGCCGCCGCTATCAATCTCACTGCCGATCGCAATATTTTGATTCAAGTTTGCCGGCTGCAATATCAAATAACCGCTACTACTGATGGAATTATTGCCACCGTTTAAGTCAATTTCTTGTCCTGTCACAGTGATATTGCCAGAATTATTGGCGATCGCACCTACCACCACATCGCCCCTACCGCTTAAAGTTACATTTCCTCCCCCACTTCCCCTAGCATCGATCGCACCTGTCGTTACATTCTGAGCAGCATTTACAGATATATTGCCACTATTGCCGTTAGTAGCCGCAGAACTAATATTGTTAGTTGTGGATTGTTGGTTGTTAGTTGTTGATTGTTGATTGTTGGTTGTTGGTTGTTGATTGTTAGTTGTTAGTTGTTGGTTGTTAGTTGTTGATTGTTGTGTTGATTTTTGGTTGTTACTTGTTACTTGTTGATTGTTAGTTGTTGGTTGGGAAAAATCCCCCGCGCCCCCGCTCCCCTGCTCCCCTATCCCTGCAATAATAGAAGCTGTTCTGCTAGTAAGACTAATTTCTCCGCCTCTACTATTACCCTCGGTACTAACTTTACCTACTTCCAGATTGCCAAAGGCACTAGCCGCCACATTCCCACCCGTACTTCCAGAGGCTGACAAAACATCTGCCCGAATTACTCCATTACTTTCCAACTTAATATCGCCGCCACTACCTTGACCTTCCGCTAACACAGAACTAACTGTAATATTACCGCTACTTTTGAGAGTGATATTGCCACCAGCCGCAGATAAATTAGATGTTGAGATATTGCCTCCCACAATTGGGCCGCTACTGCTAGTCAGGTTAATAGCGCCGCCATTTGTCACAATATTTCCGACTGCGATCGCACCTCCCGATATCGATACTGCTCCTCCTTGAGTGCTAATAGTATCCCCAGGCATCATTGAAAATGACCCTGTTGCATCGCGATCGGAATCCGCTGTAAAAGTAACTGAACCAGTAGTTGCCTGAAGCTTTAATTGGCCAGAAGCTAAGCGACTCACCCTGATATTGTTAGTTGCTTCTAGTACCACATCAGCAGTTGCGGCCAGATTTTCTAGAGCTTTTGCTGAGATTGTAAAAAAACCAGGAGTAGAGTCTTCTTTAGTGAAAATGCTTCCCTTAGCGATCGCAGCATCATCCGCACCCATTTCTGCATCTACAATATCGATATTAGTAGGATCGAGCAGCAAAGTACCGATTCCATTCGCTCCTCTAGTATCCACACTTCCATTAAAAATCAGATTTTCCTTGCCCGATACTTCTACAAATCCCCCCGTACCGCCTTTAGCTGCAATCTGACCAAAAAAACCTGCTGTGCCATCGGCCCAAATTATAACTCTACCGCCGTTACCAGTAGAAATAGCATTTGCTGCTATCAAAGAATTGCTATCTACATAAGTACCAACAGCATTTGGGACAGTTCCCATTCCCCGAAAATCGCCTCCGATTCTGACTGTGCCGCCGCCTTGAATACCTGAAGCGTCAATATTTGCTCCTAATAAGCCAACTCGCGATCCTAAAACATTAACTGTGCCTCCAGTAGTTGCAGCAGAAACATTAACATTACCTGATGCGATCGCAGTTCCGGCAGTTGTTGGTACTGTTTGACCAGAAGCAGT
>DATGYA010000761.1:0-1781 GCA_035298405.1 Kamptonema sp.
CAGTCGGACATTACCTGTGCAAGACAAACGAGTTTTACCTTTAACCGAAGTTCCAGAACTGCGTTCACAAGGAGTTAAACCTGCATGAGCCGCCAACTGACGGGCATTATTGTAATCGGAAATCCGACCAATTTCAGCTAACAATACAGAAGCCGTTTGTTCGCCAATTCCAGGAATTGAGGTCAACAGGTCGCGCTGTTGTTTTAAATGCGGATGTTGGTCAAAATGGTCACTAATCAGTTGTTTAATTAGCTTTTGTTGCTGTTCTAGGTACTCTAAATGGGACTGAGTAAGGTTCGCGACAGTTGCCGTAGCTGTTTCCAAACGATTACGTTCTTGATTCGACATTTCGATGACAGATTCTAGCCGTCGTAACAAGGCTTGTAATTCCTTAACTTCCGGCGCAGTCGGTGTCCATAATGAGGGTTTAACGGCGGCACAAAAACGGCCAATTAGTGCTGCATCTACGGAGTCGGTTTTAGTTCGTAAAAGTTCGCTTTTGGCAAACCCTTTAATCCGGGCTGGATTGACGATACTGACCTGAAAACCAGCAGAATAAAGAAATTCAGCTAAGGCTTCTCCGTAAATACTGGTGGCTTCCATGCAAGCATGAAGTTCACCAACACTATGTTGTTTGAGCCACTGATGTAAACTTTCAAACCCTTGGAGATTGTTGGCAAACTTTTTGGTTTTAGCTGCACGATTTGACTTTAGTAATGCGACATGAAAGTCTTTTTTACTGATGTCTATACCTAAGACTGTTGGTGTCATTGTGGGCTCCCAATCTACTCCAATTTATGAAAGAACGTGACAGGCAATTGAATACTAACCTTGTCAATGCAGGCTGTCTCGATGAGAGCGAGCGCCTAAGATACTGTCCAGTTTTGTGTGAGCCTGTCATCAGTAATGGGAGCTTATCTACACAACAGACTGCTTGAGTCTAAGGGGCGGGCCAACTTCACCGATTTCTGATGTCCTTGAATAACACTTTCTGCTGAAACTTGCACTCTGGCGCTACATTTTTCTTGTTTCTTTAGATTTTCGCCTGCTTGATGGAGCGATCGCCTGCTTGATGGAGCGATCGCCTGTTTGATGGAGCGATCGCCTGTTGGTTGGTACGATCGCCTGCTTGATGGAGCGATCGCCTGCTTGTTGGAGCGATCGCGCTCACCAACTCTTTTAAGATACAAGGGGCGGGTTCGCGATCAAATTTGCCACCCACAAATAACATTAATAAACCCGCCCCAAGACTGTAGCATTAATTTAGAGAATTGGTATAATTTCTTCTTTTGTACTCATATTTGATTTTGAAAATAGTGCTTATAATTTTTAATTGTATCATTAACGAGCGCTGAGGTTAATAATAATAAGGTTAGCTTACCTAATAAATTTTATTATATTATTCATTTTCTAAACGCGATCGCAAACCTTTCTATCCCAGCTAGATCGGCATAAATTCTGATATCACGGTAACAACCCGCACTATCCAACATCTCAACCACAGCCTCCGCTTGTCCCTCCATCATCTCCACCAACCAGACACCACCCGATCGCAAATAATCCGGCGCTGTAGCTACCAAATGCCGAATACAATCTAACCCATCACTCCCTCCATCTAAGGCCAAATGAGGCTCATGTTTAGCGACTTCCGGCTGCAAATTAGGTACTAGACTACTAGGAATATAAGGCGGATTAGAAACCATACCGCTAATTTGACCGCGTAGGGGCAAACCATCTACGATCGCACTTTCTAAAGGTTCCCACCACGAACCTTGATAAAA
>DATGYA010000762.1:0-7218 GCA_035298405.1 Kamptonema sp.
GGGGGGGTTCCAACGGACGCAATCGGATAATAGCTGCATCGGCTGCACCAGGAAGCATCACAGTATTATTTTGAACTTGATGATCGTACTGCCGATAAACCCAATTTTTAGAAGCAATTGTCGGCGTATCTAGTAGCGTCAATAAAATTTCATTCCAAGTTTGGAACTGTTCAGAAATTTCAATACCACTAATTGTACAAGGTGGCAAAGAATTAGCCGACCATTCCCAAGCTTTTTTTACATAGTCCGGCAATTCCGTCAACAATTTATGGTGATATATTGGCGTATTGTCTGATAAAGCAGTTGCCGTAATTTCTGCCGCAATTTCCCCCTTAAATAAAATTCTGACAATTGGCTCCTCAATCACGGTTCCTGCTACTACAGCTTGCAGTCCCCAACGATGAAAAATATCTATTAATTCCTGTTCTCGACCTTTTTGTGCGACAAATAACATCCGTTCTTGAGATTCAGAAAGCAGATATTCATAGGGAACCATGCCGCTTTCTCGAACTGGGATTTTATCTAAATCAAATTCAATTCCAACGCCACCTTTAGCTGCCATTTCCGAGGTCGAACAAGTTATGCCTGCTGCACCCATATCTTGTGCTGCTACTACTGCACCCGTTTTAAATGCTTCTAAACAAGCTTCAACTAATGCTTTTTCTAAGAAGGGATCTCCTACTTGGACGGCGGGGCGATCGTCAACTGATTTGTCGCTTAATTCTGCGCTGGCAAAACTTGCGCCACCCATGCCATCTCTGCCAGTAGTAGAACCTACATAAAGCACGGGATTACCAAAGCCGGAGGCACCAGATTTAACTATTTCCGGGGTTTCCATTAAACCCAAGGCCATAACATTAACTAATGGGTTGCCAGAATAGGCGCGATCGAAGTAAATTTCTCCGCCAACTGTGGGAACGCCAATGCAATTTCCGTAATGACTTATTCCTGAGACTACGCCGCTGAATAATCGGCGAGTTTTAGCATCATCTAAGGAACCAAAACGTAGAGAATTTAATACAGCAATAGGACGCGCCCCCATTGTGAAGATATCTCGCAAAATGCCGCCAACTCCGGTGGCTGCACCTTGAAAGGGTTCTACTGCTGAAGGGTGGTTATGGGATTCGATTTTAAAGGCGAGTTGCAATCCTTCTCCTAAATCTACAACTCCGGCGTTTTCTCCAGGGCCGACTAGGATGCGATCGCCTGTTGTGGGAAACTGTTTAAGTAAGGGCCGGGAATTTTTGTAACAACAATGTTCTGACCACATCACACCAAACATTCCTAACTCAGCTTTGTTAGGATGACGATTTAGGCGTTTGACAATTTCTTCGTATTCTTCAGGTTTTAGACCTTCGGCGGCAATTTCTGCTGGAGAGAATGGGGTAGATGACATGATAGTTTGAATTCCTTTGTAGAGTTTCAATTCTTATGCAAATTAAATGCGTAACAGCTTACCGCTTTACCCCTAACAATCATACAGGGTAATGTAAAAGTTACCAACTATCGGATAATAAGTAGAAGGAAGAAGGAAGAAGGAAGAAGGAAGAAGGAAGAATGCTTATATAACAAGCTTTTTAGCCATCCGTATCTTACGGTTAATTAAGTGATTTACTTAATTGACATATACTTTATTTTCTGGTACTTCATTGATCTGCACGCTATGGCCCAATCCCACAAGCTCAATTTTTCTAACCAAGACTTGCGAAACCGCTGTTTTAAAGGTGTTGACCTCACGGGTGCAGATTTCAGTGGTTCTGACATTCGCGGCTGCAATTTCAGCAAGGCAATTTTAAGAGGGGCAAATTTTGAGCGCGTTAGATGTGGACAAAGCCGCAGACGAGTCAGCACTTTGATTGCGCGTGCGGGTGGTGTGGCGATCGCGGTGACAATGGCAGGTGCTTTTGCGGGATTGATTGCAGGTGTTGACGCTGGGGCGGCGGCTGTGGCTGGTACTGCGGCTGTAGCTGTCGCGATTACCAGAGTTGAGGCGGGAATCGTTGCGGGCGCGATCGCGGGTGCTGCGGCTGTTATCGGTGCTAATGGCATTATCACATTTTTGGGCGGAGATTATGTGAGGGGAATATTATTATTTTTAGCGTCAGGAGTAATTTTAGGATTAGCTGCGATCGTGTTTTTTCAGGCCGTCGCTGAAGTTGAAAAATTGAGTATTACGTCTTTTAAAGATGCAGATTTGACTAATGCTAAATTTGATGAAGCGATGATTGAAGATACTGATTTTTCTGGTGCAATAGGTTGGCGGCTATAGTTCTTGATTTCTCACCCATTCTCGGAATTGTCGCACCGCTGCGGTTACGCCTAGAGTTTGGCATTCAGCGAGAAATGTGTCTAAACTCTAAAGTTTTTGTTGCTAGTATCGCGTTCTTAATGTTGACCATATCTCTGCCCGCAACTTCTCAATCTCTGCCCGCAAAATTTCTTGTAGTAACGGAGATAAAGAGCAATCGACCCTATCTTCTTATTAGTAAAAACCTTAAATTTTACCTACCGCACAAACAAAACTGTTCGCGGTTCGCACTCATCAAACAACGATGAACCGCGAACCGCGAACAATCTAATTAAATGCTACTACTAACTCAAGCTAAAATCATGCTAGCGTCGGTTTTGCGCCGCCATCTGGTTAGCCATTTGTAAATGTGCCTGAAGGTTGGGTACAAGCTTTGTCGCCCAAGCTTTCAAATCGGGATCTTGTCCCTGTTGAGATTGAGCTTTGAAAAGCGCGATCGCCTGATTATGGCCATCGATCATTTCCCTCATATAAGCCTCATCAAAACTTGCCCCAGAAAGATTGGAAATCCGATTCATCACAGCTTTATGCTGACTATCTAATGTTTTTGAAGGAGTTACACCTTTCTGCCCTGCTAACTGCATTAATTCCTGGTTTGCCTGCGTATGCTCATTAACCATCCGCTGTCCGTACTGTTTGACAGTATTGCTAGAACCCCGTTGCGTTGCTAACTGACCTAGCTGCACTTCTAGCATACCAATTTGAGCAGCTTGGTTAATAAAATTTCTGTCTCTGCTGCTTAGAGAGTTTTGAGTATTCGTCCTACTAGGAGCATTAGAACCAGGGGCGGGAGTATTAGTATTACTCGGAGTATTGGAACCACCAGAAGGAGTATTCATATTGCCACCGTTCTGAGCAAGCTCAAAACTATTATTAAAAGATTGGTTGGCAATATTAGGACGGGAATTAATTTGTGCCAATCCGGGAGTGCTGAGCAAGGAAGCAACACCAGCAATTCCCACAAAACTAACCAATTTTTTCAACAAATTTGTGCGGTGGAGTACATTCATCGTCTTCTAAACCTTTAAATTTTCAACAAAATCGCGATCGCAGTCAAGATTAATGACACTAACTACCCTCTGCGGATATCCAGTTAACGGTGAGTAACAGTGTGTCGAGGTTTACGGAACAGATTAATCAAACCAAATAAGCCCAGCGCACCCAGCCATCCCAAGTTATTATGTTCGCGCCTTACAGTCTGATCTGCTGTAGCACCATAGGGTGCTGCGGTAGTGTTGGCTGTCCCGCTACCAGTCGTACTCGTGCCGCCAGTAGTCGTGCCTCCTGGGGTAGTAGTGGTGGTGGTGGTAGTAGTGCTGTCCGTAGTAGAAGTTCCCGAAGTAGTACCCCCAGTTTTTACGGCTGTGCCGCTACTCGTGCCACCTGTAGTTGTCCCTCTCACCCCAGTAGTACCAGCGCCATTAGTACCACCAGTACCTAAACCAGAACTGCCTCCAGTCGTGCCAGTGCCAGTGCCATTAGTACCACCAGTACCTAAACCAGAATTGCCTCCAGTGGTCGTGCCAGTACCAGTGCCATTAGTACCACCAGTACCTAAACCAGAATTGCCTCCATTCGTGCCAGTGCCACTACCAGTGCCCGTGCCATAGCCGCCTCCAGTCGTGCCAGTGCCACTACCAGTACCTAAACCAGAACTGCCTCCATTAGTGCCAGTGTCACTACCAGTGCCATTAGTGCCTGTACCTGTAGTGCCCGCGCCTGGAGTGATTGTTCCCGCGCCTGTAGCTGGATCAGAGCCACCGCGATTTATGGTAGTGCCTGTACCATTGGTGCCTGGATTTGTACTACCTGTACCATTGGTGCCTGGATTCGTAGTGCCTGTACCATTAGTGCCTGGATTCGTAGTACCCGTACCCGTCGTACCTGTACCTGAGCCGCCAGTTGCGCCTGTACCTGCACCTGAGCCGCCAGTTGCGCCTGTACCTGTACCTGTACCACCAGCACCGCCAGATCCAGATTGGGCAGAAGCGGGCAGAGCTAAAGATACGCTTGCTAAACTCAGAGTGCAAGCACCAGCCAAAATAATTTTGTACAAACTAAAAGATTTCATGGTCATGGTTGCTTTGATCTTGTATAGTCCTGCGCTCGCTTTTGCATTCAAAAACCACAGGGTCAACTTAATAGTCTTAAGCTATGATCTCTGCTCTGGGTTCGCCAATGATCTTGAGGAGTATTTTGATAAATTAGGTTTTACATAATGTTGAGGCTTCTGTTTATTTAGTCGTGCAATTACCTCAACTCAGTTAAGCCTTACCCGCTCTGACACTCTTAGTTAATACTTCACTATTTTTATCCGTAAACCACTTAAGTTAAACTGGCAGTCTCAACCGATAATATTATATTCTATCTATAACCAGTCGCCACTGTATTAAAATTAACTTATTACTCCTCAAGATAGAGGTAAAGCTCTCAGCTATCGGTTTACTTTGATCGTGATATTCCCATTTTTTTTGCTACTGACTGTAGATGGTTGATACTTAGATTTCACAGTTCATAGCTGCTTCTGCAAACTATAAACTGTGAATCTTTTTCAGATTTACTGGAGGGCAAAGTTGGCAGAAAATTTTAGTCGTCATTCATCAACTTTAATGGAAGTACATTTAATTTTTTCTGCAATCGTTGGAGCGAGCTGGTTGACAGGATAAATTTCTAGAACAGACTCTGGCAAGGCTTCAAACAAAAGCCGCTGTCCGGGGATTTTCAACCGCTATAAGCTGCCTTTTACTATATGAAGATTGCTTTAGATAGCGAGCCCCACATTGTTATTAAACATGAAGCTTTCTCCTAAATTAGTAGTGAGTTTTACTGAGGAATTGATGAGGAAATCAACTTTGAGAAATAGAGTGCGATCGCAGCGAATCTTCATTCAGAAAGATGAAAGTTAAATCCCAGGCTTTTAAGATATTTTTATCTTTAATAATAAGAGGAGAATTTTATGCCAGAACAACAACTCGATTTACCTTCAGAAGCCAGAGAATTACCTCAAGGAGCTCAGCAGATTTTTCAGGCTGCTTTTAAGAGTGCTAGTGAAGATGGGATGAGCGCAGAAGCCGCAACTAGGGTAGCTTGGAACAGTGTAAATAGCGAATACATTAAAGGTGATGATGGCTCTTGGCAGCACAAGCCAGATGATACCAACCAAACTCGTAAATCTGTACAGTCTGGTGGTAACTAATTAAAAAGAGGGGAGCCTAGATAGGATAGGGCGTGTATGACACGCCCTATCCTATCTATATTATAACTAAGATGGGATTAAAGCAACTATATATGGTCAAAATTAAAATGCCAAATAAATGAAAAAAACCAGTAATAATGCCACGCGATCGCCATCCTCAAAACCATTCAAACCCAACCATAGCGTAAACAGGTTAATTAATATCTACCAAACCAAGGTAAACAGCTAAGTCTGCGAGTAGTGTGAGTTATTTTGTATAGGTATCGATCTACAGTTCTGCCATAAAACAATAAAATTAAAATAGATAAAATCTGCTCTTCTGGTAACATCTCATCAGGAGAGCATGATGCGATTGAGTATTGGGATGGGAACTCAACAACATTCTTACAAAATATAAAAATAGCTCTCGCGATAGATGAGATCCGGCTTGTTAAACTGTTAATTTAGTTACAGTTATTTCAGGAAATTAATGTCTATGGTCACTTCATCGCAAGCTTTAAAAAAAGTTTTTTATTGCCCGGAAGAATCAAATTTTTATTCACACTGTTTAGAAAGCTTAGTAGTTAACGATTGTAACAGTGATGATGTGGTAGTAGAGTTTGGCTCTGGAGATGGAAGTCCAGTCATTAAGTCGTTGTTGAGGACGAACTTTGATGGAAAAATACATGGATTTGAACTCAATTATTTGGCGGCGAAGGTTGCTCGTGCCCAAATTCAAGAATATGAACTTAGCGATCGGTATATAATCCACAATTCTTGTTTTTTTAGTTCGCCTCTGCCTCAAGGGAATTATTTAATCTCAAACCCGCCTTATCTCCCTGCGGAAGATGACAAGATTTATCAACCTCTACTGCACGGAGGTAGAGATGGCTCTAAAATTGCTAGGCAGCTTTTATCTCTGGACTATGAAAATGTGTTGTTAATGGTTTCTAGCTACTCTCATCCAGTGGGGTTAATTAATTATGCTTTAAACCAAGGCTACAATGTTGCTAATTTTATGGTTTCAGCGCTGAATTTTGGCTATTACAGTTCGGAGCCTAAAGTGAAAAATACGATCGCTGCTCTGCGAGATCGGGAAATGGCTTTTTATTCTAATAACATCTATTTACTGGGTGGTGTTTTATTTAGTAAGCAGCATAAAGGTGGGGTAAATTTATCGAAGGAGTTAAAGCAGTTAATGACTTCTATATGATTGTTTGCCTAATTAAATGGGCGATTGAAATCGTATCTACACAGGCAAAACCCGCCGGCGTGGGTTAATAGCTATTGTCTAATACTGGGCGATTGGAAATCGCGGCTACACAAACAAAACCCGCCTGCGCGGGTTGAGAGAATGGGTGGGGTAATTATACTGGATTTAGTATAATTACCCTTTAGAAATTATTTGCGATCAGCTTGCTGGATCGATCGGACTACGGCTGCCCCTGCGCGATCGCCCTGAAGCTTTTCTTGGTCGTAGCCCAATACAAGTTCCCAAGCGTCTTCGGGGTATTTTTCGGCCAGCGGTAAAGCGACATCATCTAACATCCAGCGACCGTGACGCTCGTCTTCTCTGATGTGTAGTTCCCAGTAACCCATTGCGCCGTCTGAGAGTTGCAAACGCTGGGCGGCGGCGAGATAATTTCTGTAGGCGGCGGGCCCGGCTACCTCGAAATAGGTGAGGCCCCGGTTCGCCGGTGTAGATGCCGACGAAGCGGCTTTGTGGCAGGCAATC
>DATGYA010000763.1:0-2806 GCA_035298405.1 Kamptonema sp.
GGAACTGCTAGGAGTCCCGGTACTTTTATGGATAGGTTCTTTGCCGGGTTTAACTCAGTTTTTGGAAGCGCTAAAGTTTAGCGAAACAGCGGAATTAGCAGTAAAATGGCATTGGGTGATTTTGACTGTATTTTTTCTGGCCTTGTTAGTAGTGCAGATGATGCGGGTGATTGTTTATCAGCGCGATCGCTATCGCTCAATTCATTACGGCTCTCCCGATTTTTCTGAGTTCTTTTGGCGGCTAGATAGAGCATTGAGAACGCAGCAGTCAAATCTTATATCAACACCAGAAAAATTAGATAGAGAGCGGATTGAAGAATCTAATAAAATTCAAGCTTTAGCAGAAGAAGATCAAACTAATGCCGTCAATTCTGCGAATATTACTGTCAATTTAATCGGACATAGTTTAGGTGCTTTAGTAGTAGTTAATTCTCTGCGAATTTTGTCAGATAGATTCGGCAAAGATGACATGGAAGAAGGGCAAAAAAGAGACATGGGAGAATATCTGACCTTGGATAAATTGATTTTATCAGCTCCAGATATTCCTTTGGAGTTTTTGCGAGAGGGGCGGAATAATTACGTGCGATCGGCTATTCTTCGGTGTCGAGAAATTTATTTGTTTTCCAGCGATCGCGATATTGTTCTCCGCTATCTTTCTACTTTAGCTAATTGGTGGGTTGAACCAAGTTTAGAAATGTCGGGTTTGCGGTTAGGAAATGTTTATCTCAAAGCTGTAAACCATCCCGGACATCCCATAGAGTACCGTCCTTATATTCGGATTATGGTTCGCTCTCAACAAGCAGCTAACCCAACTTCTGCTTATGAACTATTTGAAAAATTTAACTATATCGACTGTTCGGAAATGATGGGTGTAAATGGCGTACAATTTCCTCTTAAATGGTTTAGCGGGCCTGGAATTGATTTGATTAATATCATTTTTTACCTATTCGGTAAAATCGATGCTCACGGCGGTTATTTTTTGACAGAAACCCCCAGTTTTGCGGTTATAAAGTTTCTGCTGGCAAATTATAATATCTCTGAGGAAGAAATGCAAGCTGGCATTAATCGTTTGATTGTCAATACACCGATTCGTTTTTGGCCAAGTCAGCCATTTCTTAGCGATCGCAAGAAAAAGTAATTAAGCAGAAATGTTCAACAGCTTAGTTAATATCATTATGATAAAATAAAGCTCAGCTTGATTCGCCAACCCGATCGATAGATGAAAACCGATAGCCTATTTTACAACATCTTTCAACAATTCCCATTTATTTTCTTTGCCCTCCTGGGTATACCTGACGAAGCTACAAACCAATATCAATTTACCTCCCAAGAGATTAAACAATTAGCTTTTCGCCTAGATGGTTTGTTTCTGCCAATTATTGAAGATTCTCAACTACCTTTCTACATTGTGGAGGTGCAATTTCAACCAGATCCAAATTTGTACTATCGTCTATTTGCCGAATTATTTATCTATCTCAGACAATACCAACCAAACCATCCTTGGCAATTGGTAGTAATTTACCCAAACCGCCAAACTGAAAGAGAAAGTAATCTTCACTTTCAGTCAATGTTGGCACTCCCGAATATTACCCGGATTTACCTCGATGAATTAAATCCACCGGACACAGCATCGCTGTCAATCAAATTACTGAAGCTGATTGTTGAACCAGAAAATACCGCGCCAGATTTGGCTAGAGAATTAGCTAGACAAGCGGAGAGGGAAATACCCAATGCTGCTGTCAGAAAGAATCTGATAGACTTGTTAGAGACTATCATTGTTTACAAGCTACCCCAAAAATCCAGAGAGGAAATTGCTGCCATGTTTGAACTCAGTGATTTAAAGAAAACCCGATTTTATCAAGATGTTTTTGCTGAAGGGCAAGCCGAAGGCAAAACTGAAGCACAAGCTGAAGCTAAACAGCGAGAAAAAGCTTCAATTCTCAGAATGGTTAGTCGAGGATTAGCTACAGAGGAAATTGCTACATTCTTAGACTTATCTGTGGCTGAAGTAGAAGCCATTGTCGCTGAATCTGAACAAAATTAATCCAACAGGACTTACGCGGGGTCAAAAACCCGGTTTCTGCCTCAATATCTCTCGGATAGCTACGATTTTTCAGAGAAACCGGGTTTTTTTGTGTAAGTTATATTGATGAAAATGTAGATATTTTTATCCAGATCGCTGAGAATGTTCAGCAAGTGAACGGTTTATACTTCAATGATTAAGCATTACCAACAAAAACTCGCTGCTATACTGACTTTCACTCTCTTGTCTTGCAGTGCACCGTTACTTTTGAGCGCTAATGCCTTGGCCCTGGAAAACCGCAAGCCAGAAGTCGCGACTACTGAGATTGCCCCACTGATCGCGAAGTTAAAGAGCACCGACGAAAACGAACTGAAAGCAACCATTGATAAATTAGTCGAAATTGGCTCCCCAGCTATTTCTGCTCTTATTCAAGCCTTGAAAGATGCAGACGTGCAAATCCGCGCTCGTGCTGCTGATGTGTTAGGTCGGATTAGTTTAGATTCTGACCTAAAAGGAGTACCCTCAGAAGCCAAAATCGTTGTACCTGCTTTGATTCCCCTGCTCAAAGACTCCAATCCAGAAGTCCGTAGCAGTGCTGCCTCTGCCTTGGGGGGAATCCGTGCAGAAGCCAAAACTGCTGTGCCTGAGTTCCTCCCCCTACTCAAAGACTCCCAAGCAGGCGTGCGTAGCAATGCGGCCTTTGCCTTGGGGGGAATCCGTGCAGAAGCCAAAGCTGCTGTACCTTTGTTAATTCCCTTGCTCAAAGACTCCGATGCAGATGTG
>DATGYA010000764.1:0-11392 GCA_035298405.1 Kamptonema sp.
TTCATAATGGAGATCGCCCTTCTTATCCTAGATAAATTACATTAGATTTTTTGCCGATATTTTAGTTATTATTTTAAGTTTAATTTCGCGAGCGATCGCAACCATTTACAGCGTAAAATGGTTCAGTCAACCTCTACCGCTACAATTACATATATTGTTAATAAATTGAATATTATTTGTGTTTAATCAAAACTTTATTCTTAAGGTTGCTGTTACTAGGAAAACGGCTATATCAACTATTATAAAATTGGGATAATTAGGAGACAATTGATGAAACTTGCACTTTTTGGGGCAAATGGCATGGCTGGGACTCAAATTTCTAAGGAAGCGTTGATGCGGGGCCACGATTTGACTGCGATCGTTCGAGATCCAGCACGCTATTCTATTTCTGGCGATTCCCTTACGGTTGTTGTTGGTAATGTCCTCGATCCTGCCAGTGTTGCAGAAATTGTTAAAGGTCACGATGCTGTCATCAGCGCCGCTGGGCCCGGAAATGCCATAGCAAATAACCCTGACTTAGCACCTAGTATTTTACAAGCAGCTCATGGGCTGATTGAAGGTTTGACTCGTGCGGGAGTCCGTCGCTTGGTTGTGGTAGGTGGCGCAGGCAGCCTTTTTGTTGCGCCTGGGGTGCAGTTGGTTGATACTCCCAGCTTTCCAGAGCAGTATCGCCCAGCGTCTCTGGCTCACCGGGAGGCCTTGGGTATTTATAAAAAGGCTGACTTAGATTGGACTTTTATTAGTCCGGCAGGGATGTTTATGCCAGGGGAACGGACAGGTAAGTTTCGCCTGGGAACTGACCAGTTAATCACCGATGAGAATGGTGAAAGCCGCATCTCGGCTGAGGATTTTGCGATCGCACTCCTTGATGAAGTTGAGAAACCACAATATATTCGCCGCCAGATGACGGTTGCTTATTAACCGTTGCCACAAAGCGCTAAATCGTAACAAATCTTCATCTAAATTCTGTAGCGATATATCGCGATATGTCGTATCGTAGAGAAAGTTGATTTTGGATTTACTTATGTTTAGACGCTTTCGTTCCCCTTTTGTAGCAATGGCATGGGAAGGAGTCAGCGAGGACGATATATCGTTTATTCGCCATTTTTTCCAGCATGGCAAGCATCGTGGAGGACATCATGGAGGACATCATGGCGATGAACAAATGGGTCGTGGCTGGGGAGATGAACACCGAACTCGTCGAGGTGACATCAAGTTCATCCTGCTAGAGTTGTTATCCGATCGCCCTGGTCATGGTTACGATCTGATCAAAGAAATGGAAAGCCGCTATGGTGGTTTCCGCCGCCTCAGTCCGGGTTCAGTGTATCCAACACTCCAAATGCTGGAGGAAGGCGGTTATCTCAAAAGCTCACAGGAAGGCGGAAAACGGATTTACACGATCACCGATGAGGGCCGTCAACTCTTGGCAGAGCGTACTCAAAAGGAAAGTTCTGACTCTCCTTGGGATGCTTTCAAAAATGTGATGATGGGTAAGCCTCAAGAGTTGATTGAGTTGCGAAATGTAGCAACAGAATTAGCTGCTGCTGTAATGTTGGTGGCTCGCAGTGGTAATGTAGAGCGCATGAATAGAGTTCGCGAGCTTCTAGAGCAAGTTAAACGGGAAATTTACGTGATTCTTGCTGAAAAATAAGTGACTGTCTTCTATGCCGACTCGTCACTTTTGTTAAACCCGTAGCACCAACTGCGGGTTTTCTGAGGTATTATGCAATCAGGACTTACGCAACTGACATATTATGAGTATTAATTGGTAATGGGAGTTGTTAGGTGCTTACCTCACTTAGATACATAAGCACAATTAAGAGGGCTAAAGCCCAACTACGTACCTCACTTACTTGAGAACCGCTATAGTTGCCTAATTTATAGCAATGATAGAAAGAATAAAAACTAAGTTTTTTAATTTTTAATTTCTAATTTTTAATTTTTAATTATGTCTGTAGCACGGGTGATTTTATTTCTGGTGGTAATGGGAGGGCTAACGCTTTTTGTCCTGCAAAATGCTTCACTTTCTTTGTCGTTGGTATTTTTGGGAATGCGATCGCAAACTCTACCGCTATCGGTATGGATTGTGATGAGTTTAGCCGCGGGAACATTCACATCATTTTTGATTTCTGGTTTGGTGGCTTTCTCGAATTATTTAGCTGAGAAAGAATGGCGGGTCAGGAGCGATCGCTCTCAGCCTTCAGATAGTTTCCCAGAAAATCCGAGTTCAGGTTACAGGCCACCCCCCTCTCCCAAGAAACCTGATTTAGATCCCTCTGTGATGGGTTGGCAAAGTAGGGAAACTGAGGCTAGCTATTCACCGAGAACTGAATATGGAACGCCCAGCAGTTATAATGTAAAGACTTTTCAGCAGGAAGTTTATCAACCATCCTCGGTTAATTTGAACGAAGGCGTACCGCCAGTTAGCAGTCAAAGTGGCGATCGCAACCAAGGCAATGTAGAATTTTCAAGTCGCACTGAAGAGATTGAGGATGATTGGGTGGAAGGAAGCAGCAGTTTCACTCAAAATGATGATTGGGGGGACGAAGCAGAGCAAGTACCACCATCTAGGAAGGAGGATATAGCCGAAAACCCAAGCAATTACGAATTCCGCCAAGAGCCAAAAACTCAGTCATGGTTGGGTTCTGTTTATTCCTTTGGCTATCGGGAACCGCAGAATACAGGTGTGGGAAAAACTGAGTCTGTCTACGATGCCAATTTTCGGGTAATTACGCCGCCTTCTATACCTACACCTCAGAGTAATGAGGCGGAAAAGCCTAGAAATAATGATGATGACGATTGGGGTTTGGGAGAAGATGATGAGTTAGAAGACGATCGCTCATCAGGTTGGCGTAGAGGCGATCGCACTTAAAGATTAAGGAAAAGTTGAAGGAATTGGTAATGGATTTGTTAAAAGGAGTAAATCTCTATCTCGTCGGTATGATGGGTGCAGGAAAAACAACAGTAGGGCGGTGGTTAGCTCATGAGTTAGGCTATCATTTTTTTGATACTGACGATTTGATTGCACAAGTAGCTAATCAATCTATTGCTGAGATTTTTGCCAGGGAAGGAGAAGAGGCGTTTCGGCAGCTAGAAAGTCAAGTGCTTGGGGAATTGTCAGCTTATAAAAATTTGCTCGTAGCCACTGGGGGCGGTATTGTCTTACGGCCGATGAACTGGAGTTATCTCCATCATGGGATTGTAGTATGGCTGGATGTGCCTATAGAGACACTGTGCGATCGCTTGCGGGAAGATAATTCTCGGCCTCTACTACAGGATGGCGATTCTAGAGTCATACTGCAAAATATCCTTAACCAGAGACAGCGTTTCTATGCCCAAGCAGATGTTCGAGTTGCCGTAGAGAGCGAAACGCCTGAAGCTGTGGGAATACGGGTAATTGAAGAACTGCAAAAAGTGCTCAAAGAGGGGAATGGGGACTGGGAAAACGGTAAGCAGGAGAGAAATTAGGCTTTTATACTCAAAACTATCTACAAAGAAGCAATTCTCCACTCTTTCCCAACAAAATGGCCCCACTGCTGAAAGGCTGTAGGGCGCAAGGACAGTTAAACGCTTCTATAATTGTCAGCAAATTTACCATGAATACCATCACCCTTTGTGACGATTTTCGGATTGTCCATTGAAAACTGACTACGCTGTATCAAAAAATGTAACCTAGTCTTTACAAAACTATAGCTGCTATAGGTTGTTACTAATACCTCATGCAATTTTTGTTAGCAGCTTTGAAGGCTGCTTTTTTTCTATTAACAGTTAACAGTTAACTGTTAACTGTTAACCATTTGAAAAATATAGTTTTACAGCACCTCCAAACCCTAAGCCAGCAATAGAAACAATACTCAAAATCCAAAAAGCTTGCCACTTTTTGAAACCCAATGTTTGGATGTCGAGTCGAGCTAATGCTCCTGCGGAAAGCAATACTAAGCCAGTGGCAAAAAGGTGTAGCCATGCCACAACTACAACCGCGAAAAAAGCAGCAGTAATAATGGAAATAAAAGCACCTACGTCAGTTCGGAACCAACGAAAAATCAATGTTTTCGCATTGGCTAAGGGAGCAGTTAAGGCAGCAGCTAAGGCGAAGACAGTGACTACAGCTAAAATCCAATTAATGACGCGAATATCCGCACTCGATAGGTTCCAGCCAAAAGTGCTATAAGTAACAAAAAGTATTGCTAGGGAACTCCAAGGAATTTTTTTCACAGCTCTTGAGTTACCATGATTGGCTTCTAGAGATTGGTGGAAATAGCCTGAACTGGACAAGTAGGAATGCACTGTTCGCAAACAATACAGCGCGATCGCGCAAATGTTAGCTTAAAGGTTTCTTTGTCAAGCGTCAAGGCTTCTGTTGGGCAAACACCAGTACAGAGCCCGCAGTGTACGCAGATATCTTCGTCAATTAGTATCTCTCGGCTGGCAAGGGATACGCCAATATTCTGCGATCGCATCCAATCTATAGCCGCCTCCAACTGGTCAATATCTCCCGCCAATTCCAGCACCAGCTTGCCTACTTGATTTGGTGCTACCTGAGCTCGGATGATGTTGGCCGCTACATTAAAATCCTTCGCCAGTCGATAGGTGACAGGCATCTGGATCGATCGTTGGGGAAAGGTCAGCGTTACCCGTTTTTTCACCCTGTCTGTCCTCTGTATTTATAATTAATCTGTCTCTACTCCTGTTTTAGCGTATTTCTGACTCAATTAATATCACAATTCAGTTATTAAACTATTCTTTGCTGCTTGGGTGCAAATTTTCTAAAAATATGGTAAACTCTTTAAAGTGAGAAACTTGAGTAACTTGAGCAATCTCTATTGGTAACAAAATTAAAAATTGAAATTGTCATAATTCTATGAGCGCTAATTTAGAACAATCAACTGCTACTGCCACACCTCAAAAGTTGGAATTAAATGCAGCGAAACGCTTGAGAAATTTATTGATTGTTTTGGCTGCGATCGCGCTGACTGTTTCGATTTTCTTAGGAATGCAAACCGAAACACCCTCAACAGCTCTGACACAGATGGCGGAAACATCGACACCGCTAGAAGTGGCGATCGGCAACGGTAAGCCGACGCTGCTAGAATTTTATGCCAATTGGTGTGGTAGCTGTCAGGCGATGGCAAAGGATCTGGGGGAAGTCAAGGAAAAATACAGCGATCGCGTAAATTTTGTGATGCTGAATGTGGATAATAATAAATGGTTGCCGGAGGTTCTGAAATACCGAGTAGATGGCATCCCCCACTTTGTATTCTTAGGGGATAAAGGAGACGCGATCGCTGAAACTATCGGCGAAGTCCCCCGCAATATTATGGAATCAAAATTAGAAGCTTTAATTGCTAGCAAACCCTTGCCTAATGCAGAAGCTACAGGTCAAGTTTCTAGTTTTAAAGCTCCTGTAACACCAGCATCGGCAAGTAAGACAGATCCGCGATCGCACGGTAGTCAAGTGCAGTAAAATTTTATGCTTCTTTTACCAAAATATGAAAGACAAACTGACTGGTCGTTCTCATACATAAATCAACCCATTAATTCCGAGTGGGCGACGATAGTAAGTGGCGATCGCCAAAAAGTCACTTTAGTCGATCGCCACTTGTCGCCAAAATACGAATACCAGCTTCCCGACGAAATTAACTGTCTAGCCATCAGTCCCAAAGGCGATCTACTGGCAGCAATTATGGCAAATGGCAATCATTTAGCAATTGTGACAGCAGAAAACCAGCTAGTTTTTGAAGAACAGCTACCTAACCCTCCTGTTAAGTTTTCGTATAGCAAGAATAGATTTATGGACTGCTGGTTTGATGCAGACGGCGTGCGTTTTTGGTGTATCAAATTAATTGAAAGCGAGGAAGTCGAGATTCAAATTCGCGATACTAATTCATGGCATATCCAGCGAAAAATTAGGCTCAAAGACCCTTTTTATGACCGTGGATTCTTGTTTCAACGACACCCAGAAAATCAAATTTTAGCTGTTTGGACTACCGAGGGTCAGGGCGAATCGCAAATCTATTGGCTTTATGATGATGGTATGACAATTCATGCCATAGAGGTTCTCTGTGCCGATGATTACATGGGGCCTCCAGAATTTCACCCTGCTGGTGGCGAATTTCTAATAGTACATGATTGCGGCCGAAAAATCAGCCGATTCAGTTTTCCTGACCGCAATCTACTGGGAATATGCGAATGGCCTTGGCCTGGGCTGAGTGACGGTTTTGGTAGCTATATGTGCTACCTTTCAGACGATCGCATTCTAGTTAATACTGATGAAGGGCTCATGTATCTAATCGATATTAACAAAATGGAAATATCAGATCAACTAATTTTAATCGGTCACGAGCCACGTTCGTCTAAAGAACTTTACCCCAATCTCAAGGATGTTGAAGAAGGGCTTTGCGGCGACCTGAAATATTTCTATCGTTGGGATTCAGATAACATTCTGTCCGTTCACTCACAAGTGCTGAGTCAAGAACCTGACTCTCAACAGAAGACATTAGTTATCTTCGGGGGAAAAGAGCTGTTTGGTTCGCTGGCGAAGGTACAACAATCCTCACCCTACAGTAAATTATTCATTCAATCTTTGGGAATCTCTTAAGGATTTCGCGTTTTAGATCCCCTACTTGTTTAAGAAGTCCGTAATCTGAGTATTCTTTTTTTTATATCGGTTTACTTATTGACATCACCAACATTATATACTACAATAAGTAGTATGCAGAAAAAGACCTAAGAAATTTTAACAAAAATGCCCTACGAAAAATTAGAAATATCAACGTCAACTCCAGTGCTGTCTTGGGCAAATCATCCCCTGAGTAACGATGAATCTAGAATGGCGACAAATGTAGCCTCTTTGCCATTTGTATTCAAGCACGTAGCGCTAATGCCAGATGTCCACTTAGGTAAAGGTGCTTTAGTTGGTTCAGTTATTGCTACGAAAGAAGCGATTATTCCTGCTGCTGTGGGGGTTGATATTGGTTGTTTCACAGGTGATACACTGGTTCCCTTAGTTGATGGTAAATCCTACACAATTGATGAGTTAGCCAATTGGGAAAAAGAATTTATTATTTACTCCTGTACAGAAACAGGCAAAATTGTTGCTGCGGCTGCTACAGCGAAATTAACCAGAAAGAATGCTGAACTGGTTAAAGTGGTACTTGATAACGGAGAGGAAATCAAATGTACCCCCGATCATAAATTTATGTTGCGAAGTGGGAAATACCAAGAAGCACGGGAGTTGAAGCCAGAAGATTCTCTAATGCCTTTTTATTCTCAAATAGATCGTGATGGCTATACATTAATTAAACAAAACTATTCTGGGAGATGGCATAAAGCTCATTGGATTATTGCTCGTTCTGGCTTGTTAGGAAAAATCCCCTCTTTTAAGGGTCAGAGAACAGTGATTCACCACAAAAATTTTGATCAAAAAGACAATAGCCCTCACAATCTGGAATTCATGGGTCATAGCGACCACTCTAGCTATCATCGTTCATTAGTTGAGCGAAATACCTACTGGCAATCTCTAGAATTTGAACAGAAAAGAAAGCAAGCTATCGCAGATAAAGCTAAGACACCTGATGGACATAGGTACTACTCCGAACGAGGAACGAAGAATATTATTAAGTATATGGAGGAGAATCCAGAGCACTTCCGGGAGTCTGTTGCAGGTAACGGAAAACGAGGAAAGCAGTATCTAATTAACTACAACACCAGTGAAAAGGGAAAGGCAAAAAGTAAAGAAATTGCCAATCGGCTATACACCTGCGAGACTTGTGGAGAGCAAATTAAAGCTCCTATCGGACTTCATAATCACAGAAAAAATCAACACGGTTATAACCACAAAGTAGTTGATATTATTCCATTAAAAGAGTGTCAAGATGTTTATTGCCTGACAGTTCCCGAATATCACAACTTTGCATTAACGGCTGGCGTGTTTGTCCACAACTGCGGTATGGCTGCGATCAAAATGCCATTCAAAGCTGAAAAACTAGAAGGTAAACTCAAACAAATTCGCCTAGAAATTGAAGCAGCAATCCCAGTAGGGTTTGCCGAAAATAAAGAAGTTGAAAAAACTGTTACTAACTGGCAAGGATGGCGCGATTTCAAAGAACTGCATCAAGGCGTGCGACGTTCAGAAGCGAAAGCCTTAAAACAACTGGGTTCCCTCGGTGGTGGGAATCACTTTATTGAGGTTTGTATTGATACTGAAGACTTTGTTTGGCTGATGTTGCACTCCGGTTCGCGCGGTATTGGCAATATGTTAGCTCAACATCATATTGACACTGCAAAAGAGTTAGCTAAACTGGCAGAAATTTCTCTGCCAGATAGAGATTTAGCTTACTTTATAGCAGGTACGCGAGAGTTTGCCGCTTATTGGCACGATTTACAATGGGCTCAGGATTATGCGAGTTTTAACCGCGATGTTATGATGGCTCGTTTTAAGCGAATTGTTGAGAAGCACGTCGCTGGAGGCAAACCTACTAAGCCAATTTTAGAGGTGAATTGCCACCATAATTATGCAGAAAAAGAGCTGCATTTTGGGGAAGAGGTGTATGTCACTCGTAAGGGGGCTGTGCGATCGCGCGTTGAAGACTACGGAATTATTCCTGGTTCAATGGGAGCAAAGTCTTTCATCGTTAAAGGGAAAGGTAATGCTGAAAGTTATTGTAGCTGTTCGCACGGTGCGGGAAGATTAATGTCTCGCCACAAGGCAAAAAATGTGTTTACGCTGGATGACTTAGTTGAGCAAACTAAGGGAGTCGAGTGTCGTAAGGACGAGGCTATTTTAGATGAAATTCCCGGTGCTTACAAGCCAATTGATGAAGTAATGAATCAACAGTCAGATTTGGTAGAAGTGGTGGCGACTCTCAAGCAAGTAGTCTGCATTAAGGGTTAATGGCTAATGACTAATTGCTAATTGCTAATAACACCTACAAATCCTATTCAAAAATAGGCTGTAAATCTAAAATAAATCCAGGTAAAACCTCTTCACCCGATAACGTCGCAGGCGATTGTAACACTTCAACTGCTTGGTTAGGTCGATAAATTTCTACTTGCTGAGTTCTAGGATTAATCAACCACCCTAACCGCAGCCCATTATCAACATACTCCTGCATTTTTGACCGAGTTTCTTGGACATCATCCGTTTCCGAAACCAGTTCTACGGCAAAATCGGGACATAAAGGCAAAAATTTCTTTCGTTGGGTAGGTGTTAAAGCTTCCCATCGGTGCATTGCAATCCATGCTACATCTGGAGAACGAGTCGTACCATTAGGTAATCGAAAACCTGTAGAAGAATCAAATGCTTTACCGAGACGAGTTTGGCGGTTCCAATACCAAAGCTGTCCATCTAACTCAAAATTGCGATCGCCTGTTTCTCCCCCCGTAGGTGGCATGATAATTAATTCTCCTCTAGCCGTCAATTCCAAGCGCAAATCGCCATTCGCAGCCGCCAATTGTTCAAACTGTTCGTTAGTAAGTTTGAGAACAGAAGGTATGTTGAGGGTTAAGCTGTTCATTTTAATTCTATTCCATTAATCCCATACTATATCCATCAACATAAGTTACAGCGATTTTAAGCACATAGAGTAGGGTGCGTCAGATACCAAAACCTTATTTGATCAATCGATAACAAAAGTCTGACGCACCCTACAAGCAGATTTAAGCAATTTTAAACTAAAAAATCAGCAACCCGGCGCTTTGGAGAAACCGAGTTGCTTTTGATTGACCTTGTATTAAGTTTTACTTTACGCAATCAGTTAGCACGCCATCTGTATAGCTTCATTTTCTAGCAAGCGGAGCAATTTTTCATCGCCTCTAGCTTTAGCTACTTGCACCCGACGATCGAGGATGTTGCAGAGATTGGCGCGGTGGATTTTGGCAATTTCTGGTAGCACTTTACAGGGTGTGGCGGGGGAAGGCGCGATCGCGCGAGCAGGCTCTACAACTGTCTGGGCAACTACCACTTCCGGTTCTTGAGTTCTTTTGGTGCTGTATTCTACACCGCGATACTTCAGATCGTAAGCCTGGTGGGGGACGGGAATGTGTCTCGGATAGCGGTAGTTCCAGTTTTGACCCCGATATTTGCCGCCGACTTCACCTTCGACAATATCAACTGTAGGAATGTCGTATTCGTAGTTAGCGCCGCGATAAGTCAGTTTCATATCTTTTGCTCCTTTTAGGGGTAAGGGACTGGTGGTGAGTTCAGATGCCCTGCTCTTATGAAAAATTTTCTTTGTTTCTGTATTCTATTTTACTATTTTGCGAAATGACAGGGGGTTTTGACAAAAATTAACATTTCGACTTATTTTCTAGCTCTTAGAGATTTATCTGGATTTCCATGATTAAACAGCAAAGCCCGCCGGAGCGGGCTTCAAGGGCAAAAATTCGATCAAAAAAGCTCTCGATCTACTTAGCCGACTGTCACCTGATCGGTTTGTACAGAGGTTGCTCCTTCCTCAGCGGAGGCGATCGCCACCAGCTTATCTAGGATCTCCTGACTAGGCACTTTCCCCTTAAGCACAACAGTGCTGCTGAGCTGAGCAACATAGACAGAATCGATATCGGCAACTTCTGCATCATTGTCAAAAGCAAGAGCTACCCGCTTCGCCAAACCGCTCTCATCAAAATTTCCATCCGGGCCAACCTTAGCTGGAGGGATAGATTGAGCCTGTGCTGCTTCCTGCACCACCTGCGTCATCGGTTGAGCAGGGGGTTCAGGCTTTTCTAGTCCGAATAATCTTTTAAACCAGCCCATAGTAGATATCTCCTTAAAAGAGGCTTGCTAACAAGATAGCGCTTAGTGGCTCACCAATCCATATAATACAGATCCTCCCATATTTTCATCATCGGTACCCAATACCACACCGCCTGTTTTTCCGGCTACAAGTTCAATTGCTTCTATTTTGTGGTATGGCAAATGAAATATGGGAGTAAGGGATAGTCGGAATTGGAATTTGTTGTTGATACTGAAACTACCTGCAACGTAAACAGCAGAATCAAACGGCCCATCATCACCATTGTCAGTCGCAGAACTAATAAACACAACTCCAGCCGAGTCGATCTTGATGTCAGAAATGTGGCGGATATTTCCCGTAGGATAAGGCACTTTTAGGATTACAGAGCCTTGTTGAGTAATCTGATAAGTCGCGAGGTCAAGCACTCCCCAGTAAATAACCCCTGGAGATTCTCCCGATCCGCGATCTGCCCAAACTGCTAATAATTTACCATCGATATTTTGCAAGGCAAAGGATTCAAAGTTACTGCCTTTGGGAATATTTGGTAAATCAAAGACTTTGAGAACTGAAACAGTTTTTTTAGCTCTATCAAGTCTGATATGATAAGCTCTGCCTGCACTCGCTAATGCCATAAAATCAGATGTACCAGGAACAGCAGT
>DATGYA010000765.1:0-4610 GCA_035298405.1 Kamptonema sp.
TTAGTAAGTTAGCTGAATTAGCGATCGCAATTCACCAAACTTACTATTCTACTCTACTAAATGATGCTCCATGGCAAAGCGAACAAGCTCAGCACGGTTGGTGCGATCGCTTTTTCTCAATAAACTGGTGACATATTTTTCCACAGTTCGAGAACTCAAATGCAGGCGATCGCCAATCTGAGCATTAGAAAGCCCATCTGTCAATAACTGCAACACATCTTTTTCTCGCTGAGTCAAACTTAGAGACTTTTCAGTAACATCTGATTCTCCCCCGCTTCCCATCTCCCCATCTCCCCGTCTCCCCCGACCCTGTTCCCCGTCTCCCCCGCTCCCCATCTCCCCGTCTCCCCGTCTCCCCCGACCCTGCTCCCCTGCTTGAGCGATTAAGGCGTACCTTTCCAGCAAAGAGCGGATCACAGCCCCCAGCTCTTCCAACTCAAAAGGCTTAGGCAGATAGTTGTCGCAGCCCAACTGATAGCCCCGAATCCGCTCCTGCGTACTCGTGCGCTCCGTCAAGAAAATTACAGGTAAAAGGCGAAAAGCAGGGCGCGATCGCACTCGCCGCACAAACTCATAGCCATCCATTTCCGGCATAGTAACATCAGTAACGATCAGGTGAGGCTGATATTCCTCCACCAAACCTAGAGCCTCTTGCCCATTTTCTGCTGTTACCACCAAATAACCACAAATTTCCAAGTAATCGCCAATCGATAGGCGCACTCCCAAATCATCATCCGCAACAAGAACCGTCAGAGGCATAGCTAGAATTAAGAATTAAAAATTAAAAATTAAAAATTAAAAATTAAAAATGCACGATTTCACTTTTAATTTTTAATTTTACATTTTTAATTCTGTTGATAGCTTACAGCGATCTTTCCAGGTTGAGCTAAATTCCCCTGCAAGATCACACCCCGTCCATTTGCTGCTAGATGTCGCAGGCTCTTGTAAATGGTTTCGATTTGCTCAGGCGCTCCCGCGGCTTGGGCCAGTGCTTCCAGAGACAAAGGCTGCCCCTCCTTCTGAAGCACCTCCAACACCTGCTGCTGCAAATCCAGCACCACAGCGGCCGCCTTCTTCCCAGCTTCTACCCCTGGCTGGTGGTAAGCATTGACATTAACTAAAGAGCCATAAAAACCCACAGCTCTCTCGTAGAGAGCAATTAAAGCTCCTACCATTTTGGCATTTACTTGGCGGATCGTCACAGTAATCGAATCTCGGTGATTTTCATAGAGAGCTTGCCGAGTTCCCTGCAAGAAACCAGACAGATAATCCCCAGAAGTAATACCAGGATCTATTTCTGGGGAAACGCCTTCGCGATCTTCCAAAACCTCAATAAAAGTCATAAAGAAATTAGGCACACCATCTCGCAACTGCTGCACGTAAGCGTGTTGGTCAGTTGAGCCTTTATTGCCATAGACAGCAATACCTTGGTGAACAACTTTGCCGTCTAAATCTTTCTCCTTACCCAAAGATTCCATCACCAGTTGTTGCAGATAGCGCGAAAACAACAGCAGAGAATCTTTATAAGGCAAAACCACCATATCCTTCTCGCCGCGTCCATTGCCAGCGAAATACCAAGATAAAGCTAGTAGTGCAGCCGGATTGCCTTTAATTTCCGGAATTCTAGTCGCCTCGTCCATCTCCTTAGCCCCTGCCAACATCGCGCGGATGTCGATGCCTTGCACAGCCGCAGGCAACAGCCCCACAGCCGACAGTTCCGAAGTGCGTCCTCCCACCCAGTCTGCCATCGGGAAAGTAGCTAACCAACCTTCAGATTTTGCCAGTTGGTATAACTTACTGCCAGTACCAGTAATGGCAACTGCGTGTTTAGCGAAATCTAGTTTCTGGGCAGCAAAAGCTTTCTGGACTTCAATCATGCCGTTGCGGGGTTCCGGAGTGCCACCAGATTTAGAAATAGTAATAACTAGGGTGCTAGCAAGCCTGTCTTTTAAGGGATTCAGAATGCGATCGATGCCAGCGGGGTCGCTGTTATCGATAAAATGAATTGCTAGGGGCGGAAAATCTGGGGCGAGGGCTGAGGCGACAAACTGCGGGCCTAAAGCCGAACCGCCAATGCCGATAGAAATGATATCTGTAAACTTGGGGGCAAAAGGTGGCTTGATGTCGCGGTTGTGGACTTTTTGGGCAAAAGCTTCGATTTGCTCGCTAGTTTCAAGAATTTCTTGTTTAATTTCGGGGGTAGGTGCTAAATCGGGATTTCGCAGCCAATAGTGACCAACCATGCGGTTTTCGTCAGGGTTCGCGATCGCGCCCCCCTCCAAAGCCGCCATATCCTGAAAAGCCTTGTCAAACTTAGGCTTCATCACCTCAAAAAAATTCTCGTCAAACCGCATTCGGCTGACATCTAGGTAAAATTCCAGCCCAGAGTGATAGTAGAGCCAATCTTGGTAGCGTTGCCAGAGTGCTGCGGCGTTCATAGAAATTCTCGTTTTTGTTTTTATTGTTATACTTATTGGCTAGTTTACCGAAAGCAGTTTCCAAGACTATATCAGGACTTAGCCA
The DNA here is from genome assembly GCA_035298405.1 of Kamptonema sp. Taxonomy (GTDB): domain Bacteria; phylum Cyanobacteriota; class Cyanobacteriia; order Cyanobacteriales; family Microcoleaceae; genus Kamptonema. The sequence continues at coordinate 2,524 of DATGYA010000765.1, forward strand.
TTTATAGATCGGCCCACCCACCGATAAAGGAAGCTTGAGTTTTATTACTCAAGATTAAGTGCTAATTGCTATGCTTTTAATTAATCCGACTGCTCAAGCGGCGAGTCAGCGGGTTCAAAAAGCAGAGCGTCAACATGAAAAAAAAACTGCTCAAAATACTAGGAATATTTTTATTAGCCTTCATACTATTTGGGTTTGTGGGGCGATCGCTTAAAAATTGGAATTTTGCCAGCGATGCTTTTGTGCAAGTCAATTTGCCTCACCTCAGTAGAGCCCAAGCCAATACTATTAGTGGCAAAAGCAATAATATCTATCTCAACGGCACCTGGCAATTTGCCCCAGGCATAGGCAGCACCAACAAACCCCCAACAGCCGCAAACTGGGGTTCCATCTCTGTTCCCGGCAACTGGCAGGAAGAAAAAAATGATGCCGTATCTGGTCTAATCGAACGCGGCAATGGCAAGGAATGGGAAAATTTCAACGGCAAAACTCTCTCAAAAGCATGGTATCAGCGCACAGTAGAAATTCCCACAACTTGGGATGGAAGTAAAATCCTACTTGACTTAGCAAGAGTTAGCACTGATGCAGTAGTATTTGCCAACGGCATCAACTGCGGTCAGATTTCATGGCCTTATGGTACTGCGGATATCACCAAAGCTGTCAAACCCGGAATCAATACCCTCTCCATCCTGGTACTCGCAGTCAGCAACGAAACAGAAAAAGCTGTAATCATGGGGCCTACTGAAATATACACGGCCAAAGCCAACCTGGAATCGCGGGGGATAATTGGAGAAGTGCGAATCTTCAGCATCCCGCCAGGCCCTTTCATTAGCGATGTATTCGTTCAACCCTCTACCAGAAAGAAACAAATTCAACTGGACATAGAATTGAGCGATGTCACCCAAAGCGGTAAAGTTCAGCTAGTCGCCCAAATGCTGGACGAAAAAGGCAAAGTAGAACAAGAATTCACAACTTCAGCCAACGTTCAAGCTAAATCTGCCCAAACTCTTCAGGCGGTTTGGGATTGGCCTAACCCCCGGCTGTGGGATATCGGTCAGCCGAACTTATATAATTTGCGGCTGAGGGCGATCGGGAACGGAATTCAGGCTGAATTTGACCAACCCTTTGGTTTTCGAGAGTTTTGGATTCAAGGGCGAAAATTTTACTTGAATGGTACTGAGATTCGGTTACGGCCCATCATCCAAGGAGAATATTGGGAAGCTGGGGTGCCGGCAGTTGCCGATCGCATGATTGATGGCTATATGTTGGCAGGGTTTAATATTACTGAAATGTGGCCTTGGAATCACGACGAGCGAGGCCGATGGCATTTTCGGGAACTGTTGGCTGAACAAGCTGATTTAAAGGGTTTTGGGGTGATGGCACCCGCTTTAGATGCAACTCCCCTTACCTGGTCTGGTAGGTGGAATAAGGGAAATAATAAAGAGGTTTGGGAACGGCGAATGGTAACGGAAATGCGCCGCTATCGCAACCATCCTTCGGTTTTACTGTGGTCGGCAAGTCCCAATTTTTTTGGGCATAAGGATGACCAAAACCCGATGCGAATTGGTAAGAAAGAGTTGAAAGGAACTATTTCTCAGGAGGAAGATAAGCGTTTGCGGGATATTTTGCCGATGGGGGAAGAAATCGTCAGGCTGATTAAAAAGTACGACTCGACGCGACCAGTGATGATTCACCAAGGCGGTTCTGTAAGTAATGTTTATGCTCTGAATAATTATCTAAATTTAATCCCGCTGCAAGAAAGGGAAGAGTGGCTTTCTGAGTGGAGTAAGAATGGGGAGATGCCGTATATGGCGGTGGAGTTTGGCACGCCGCTCGATGCTACGATGATGCGGGGTAGGAGTGGTTATGGTAAGGCGATCGTCAGCGAACCTTTGATGACTGAGTTTAGTGCTATTTATGTAGGCAAGCAAGCTTACGAGTTAGAAACTCCACAATATCGACGCAAAATTAGAGAGAAATTTGTTAAGGCTCAAGAGTACAAAAACTGGCACTTAGATAAGGATTTGGATTTTGCACCTGCTTTTCAGAAGTTACAGTATTTATTCAGCACTAATACTTGGCGTAGT
>DATGYA010000766.1:0-8957 GCA_035298405.1 Kamptonema sp.
CTTTATAGTAGCCAACTTGGGCAATTACTGACACTGCTTCTACAAAGAATATCCCGCTGATAATTAATAGTAGCCAGAGGGTATTAGTCAGCAGCGCTACAGCCCCTAAAGCGCCGCCTAAAGCTAATGCTCCTGTGTCGCCCATGAAGACGCGGGCGGGGTTACGATTGTGATTGACAAAGCCTAAGCAACTGCCGCTAATACAGGCACAAAAAATCATTAACTCTGGAGATATATCTGCAATTGATGCGCCTAATCCTAAGAAAGCGATCGCGCCCAAACCGCCCATTAATCCATCAATGCCATCAGTAAGATTTGTGGCATTGCTCTCAGCTACTAATGCAAATGTTGCCACTAGCCAGAATAGTAAACCCAAGGGCAGTGCTAAACCAAAAGGTAAGGCAACGGTTGTGAGAATTGCGGGTTGGCGAAATGCTAGCCAGAGACAAAATAACACTGCAAAACTAATTTGCAAAACCAATTTCATCTGAGGTGAAATGCCTTTATTCGATTTACGGCGGAGGATTTGCCAGTCGTCCAGCCAACCGATGAAGGCATAAGCTAAAGTTAAAGCTGATACGGCAATAACATCTGAGTTGAATTTAGACCATATCAGTGCGATCGCAACTCCCGCAGGTATAAAAAATATGCCACCCATTGTCGGCGTACCCGCCTTTTGTAAGTGAGCTTGCGGGCCGTCTTCGCGAATAATTTGTCCGGCTTTGAGTTGTTGGAGTAAAGGCACAACTCCGTACCCCAAAATACCAACAGTTGCAGCAGAAATAGCTAAAGGTAAAAACAGCGATCGCTGTATGTCTAAAAATCTCCCTGTACTGCAATCTAAACCGATAGCAGCAACGCTCAAGCACAGCCCCAGCAACAATAACAAGTTTGTTCCTGAAAGGTTAAAAGGCTTGCTAAAAGATAGTTTTCCGTCCACGATATTATCCTCACCACTCCATAACACATACCATTTGAGAATCAAGAAATCAGGAATCAGAAATTGGAAATTAGGAAGATATAGAACAGATGAAAATTATTCTTCCTTCTTCCTTCTTCCTTCTTACTTCTTCCTTCTTCCTTCTTCCTTCTTCCTTCTTCCTTCTTCCTTAAATATCCTCATCTATTTCGAGAGTATCTTCAACATCATCATCAAGATCGTCGTAGGGACTGTCATCGTTACCCATTAAGTCTGTGATTTCTGGTTCGGCATCCAGCACGTAATCAGGCTCTTGGTTATCTCGTGCTAACAAGCGACCTGTTGCTTCTAACCACTCTAGAAGTAAAGATTCTTGCTTGAGTGGAATTACCTCAGCAGGCTCATGGCGAGGTATTTGACGCAGAGAAGGGTTGTACATGATTATTTGTCCAAAAGACGCGGTAGAGTAGGAGGCATCTAGCTGATGGCGTGGGGTTGGGGAATTGGGATTTTTGAATATCCATGTATCTGCGATCGCGCATCCGCCTATTGCAGTCAGTCCCCTGTCACCCCCAGCTTATTTGCCCCTAGATATTTTAATCCAAAACTTCACAAAATGGGTATGGGTATTAGCGCGGCTGTTTGGTACACAAAAGACGGTTATGACACCAGCGGAACTAGACTTCTCGGTCGGCATTCGGCCGGAGAAGGCTTTCTCAAAAGCTTAGTGCAATACGGAACTGGTGAATCTTTGTACTGTTACACCGAAAGTCAAGAGGCATTTACTGAGTTTTGCGATCGCATTCGCCCTTGGCTACAAAAACCTCGAAAAGTGCGCTGGATTCCAAGCGCAGAACCTCACTTGCTAACTCAACCCGGCACACTTTATCGACCCGATCCCACCCTCTCAGAAATGGTATGGGCGCGTCGATTTGCAGACCAGAGAGCTTATAGTATATGCGGCGTTACTCACACGATCGCAACCAAGTACGTCATGGAGAAAATAGGAGATTTACTAATAGCTCCAGTTCAACCTTGGGATGCCATGATTTGCACTTCTGTCGCCGTTAAAACAGCCGTAGAAGCAGTCTTAGAAAATTGGGCAGAATATTTATCAAATCGCATCGGCGGTCAACCCCAAACTCCTATCAAATTGCCCATTATTCCCCTGGGAGTTGATAGTAGTGTGTTTCCCCAAGGTCTTGAGGCAATTAATGCTCGCGATAGCCAGCGGCAAGCACTTGGAATTGGAACCAATGATATTGTCGTCTTGTTTGTCGGGCGGTTGACTTTCTCTGCTAAAGCTCATCCATTACCAATGTATATGGCATTAGAAAGAGCCGCCCAAAAAACCAACAAAAAAATTCATTTAATCCAAGCAGGTTGGATTGAAGATCCCAGAGAAGAGCCAGAATTTAAAAGTAGTGCTAAGGCTTTTTGTTCATCAGTAAATCATATTTTTCTGGACGGGCGTAAACCCGAAATTAGAGTAAATATCTGGTCAGTTGCTGATATTTTTATTTCACTTTCTGACAATATTCAAGAAAGCTTTGGACTAACACCAATTGAAGCAATGGCAAATGGATTGCCAGCGGTGGTTTCAGATTGGAATGGCTACAAAGAATCTGTCCGCCATGAAATAGATGGTTTCAGAATTCCTACAGTGAGTCCACCAGCCAATTCTTGCTTGGATTTGACTGTAAATTATCTCGACAACAGCTTGAACTGGCCAACTTATATGGGCCATACTTCGATGGCTACAGCAGTTAATATTGATGCCTGTACGGAAGCATTGAGTAAATTAATCGCTAGCAGTGAATTAAGACGCAGAATGGGAGAAAATGGGCGGCAACGGGTCAAGGAAATTTATGACTGGAAAGTGGTAATTGTTGCTTACGAACAGTTGTGGGAAGAATTAGCAGAAATTCGTACCGTAACGGCGGAATCTGTGCCTTTAAAAGCAGGGATGTCACCTTATCCACTTTGTGACGATCCCTTTAGGGCATTCAGCCACTATCCGACTAAAACACTCAGCAATGAACTGGTACTTAGATTGGGTAAAATGGCGACACCGGAACACTTGAAAGAAATTCAGAATATGTGGATAGCTAGCTTTGGTTCGGAAAGGAGAATTCCTGTTACTATTCAGATAGATATTTTGGAGACGATTAAGCAAGAGGGCGCTGTGACTGTGGGGGAAATTCTCACGCGCTATGCTAAAAATCAGAAAGAATTAGCATATCTTCGTCGGACTCTGCTTTATTTAGTAAAATTTGATATCTTAGTTGTTAATTGTTAATTGTTAGTTGTTAGTTGTTAGTTGTTTTTGCTACTAACCACTAACCACTAACCACTAACTACTAACTACTAACCACTAACCACTAACAAAAATTATGATTGGAAAATCTGCACTATTAGAGGCGATCGCGGGCAAGAATCGCGGTTTGCTGGCTACGGAGACTGATAAGCAAGCGATTTTGGTTGCGATCGCGCAACTGGAAGACTACAACCCCACCCCTCGCCCTGTAGAGGCCACTGAACTATTAAATGGCGATTGGCGGCTACTATATACCACCAGTAAAGGATTATTGGGTTTTGAAAAAATACCCTTGATTAAATTAGGACAAATTTATCAATCTATCCGCGCTGAAGAAGCAAAAGTTTATAATATTGCCGAGCTTTATGGCTTGCCTTATTTAGAGGGAATAGTCAGTGTAGCAGCTAGATTTGAAGTGGTTTCAGAAAAGCGCGTCCAGGTTAAATTTGAACGCTCAATTGTGGGTTTGCAGCGCTTAATTGGCTATGAATCACCAGCGGATTTTATTAATCAAATTGAGGCTGGTAAAAAGTTTGCTGCTGCTGATTTTAATTTAGATATTCGGGAACAACAGGGATGGTTAGATATTACTTATTTGGATAGCGATCTGCGGATTGGGCGAGGGAATGAGGGCAGCGTATTTGTTTTGACTAAAGGATGAAATTCTGTTATAATCACATACAATTACAAAACAAGGGAGATAAATTTATGGTGCAAACAATTCAAGCTATAAATGTAATCCTACATGACCTCAAGGATAAATTTGGCTTAGAAAGAACAGATAACCATGAATTTTTCCGAGAATGGCAAGACGATCTGCCAGAATTAACAGATGCAGAGAAACAAGCATTAGATGAAGTTAAGGGTGATTATCAGCATTTATCTGAGTACCCAATGCTGGAACCGATTGTTAAGCTGGTGGTATTAGGGCCGTTATTAAAATTAGCAGGTTTTTACCGGCCGCCTTTTTATCTCAGTGCTGAAAAGGAAGTAGAAATATCATCGGAGGATGAGGGAACAATTGTTACGGGGCGGCTGGATTTGTTGGTATTTACGCCGGAGTTTTGGATTTTAGTGATTGAAGCGAAAAAGGCACAATATTCTCTGGAAGCCGGAATACCGCAAGCATTAGCTTATATGTTGGGTAGTCCTAATCCAGAAAAACCTGCATTCGGATTTATCACGAATGGCCCTAATTTTATATTTTTGAAATTGATCCAACAAGGTACGCCGAAGTATGGGCGATCGCATTTCTTCTCACTTGATAATGAGGATGATTTATACACCGTTTTGAGGATATTAAAGCGGTTGGGGCAATTGATGAGGTAAGAAGAGGTGCGATCGCTTTTTCCTTATAAAAAGGTAGCAGGTCTAACCAACAGAGTGATATTCTCAATACCAACAACATAAACCAATTCACCAGGTTTGATAATAGTTTCGTGTTCGCATTCGCATCGTGCAGGCCACCAAGTAGCTTGGAAATAGACTCGACCAATGCTGTGGGGATAAATCGCTTCATCAACGATCGCTTGTTCGTGGAAATTAGGGTTAACGGCCTTTTGGCTAGAGGAAACAGTGTTGGTTGCTTGGATACCGAAAATGGTAGCTAGATTAAACATTGGTGGATGACTCCTGAGCACTTCTATAAAGCTATCGGGGGTGAGAGGCTATTTTTATGCCAGTTAGGGAGTGCGATCGCATTTCTTAACACAAGCATTAGCTATTGGTCTTCTATGGCGGACAGCAACCTTTACCATCCGGGGACTCGCACACCTTACAACTCGCGATGTTGCTATGTTCTGGAGTCATTTGAGTTATAACTACCAGCATCCCAAAAGTAGACTTAATCGCCGCCATTAACATCAACAGCGATAAAATTGAAATAGCAAACTTCATGTCGTTTTCCCGATCAATTCAATAAATCCCTCGTACATATATATCTGGGGTGAGGAATGTATTTTTATGCAGGTTGACAGGAGAACGCTCTTTTCCTTAAAGCGTCCTCTCCAGCTTCAATCTCTCCTTAATTCTTTAGTCCGCGCAGAATGTATGAGTATCCAGCAGAAGCCTCATCTCAAATAATTAGGCTCTTCAAAATCAGCCGATAACGTCACTAATCCTTTTGCACTCCCAGCTTGGCGGCCTTGCTTATAAGGCATCAATTTGACAATGGGATTGTTATCTTTCATAATCACCACCTCTTCCCCACCCATAGCTGCTTCTAGTAAGAAGGAAATATTCGCGATCGCATCGGCAATATCTTTGTGTTGCATAATGATTAAATCCTCCTCTCAACCAACCCAAAAAACTATGCTTCGTTTAGCTTATAAATGCGATCGTGAATATTGTCCCTTTGTTTGGCCGCGATTTTTAATCGCCCAGACAAGTTAATTCTCAAACCGAATTTGGGATGATTTACCAACCGCGATCGCCTACAATTTAACAAACACTAAACTACACAAAAGTAACAATGTTTAGACTATCCCAAGGACAACTGAACCTACTAACAACCTGTCCCCGCAAATTTCAACACACCTACCTAGAACAACTCGCAACCCCTTACTCTCCAGAACAACAAGAAAAACTAGCTTGGGGAAGCCGTTTCCACCTCTTAATGCAGCAGAAAGAACTCGGATTGCCAATCGAATCTATCGTTCAAGGAGACATCGAAATGCAACGCTGTCTCACCGCCTTTCTCGATGCTGCCCCAGAACTTTTTACTTCCTCAGAAAAGAATGATGCCTACGGTAAGCAAAGCTTAGACACTTTCCGCCAAGCTGAACATACTCGCACTCTCAATTTGCAAAATTATTTAATAACCGTAATTTACGACCTCTTAATAGCGGAACCAAAACAAGCTCAAATCTTCGACTGGAAAACCTACCCCCGCCCTCAAAACCATAAATTATTAGCACAAAATTGGCAAACTAGACTTTATTTATATGTTTTAGCAGAAACCAGCAACTATTTACCAGAACAAATTTCTATGACATATTGGTTCGTACAATTGGAAGGCGAAACTCAACCTCAAAGCCTTAAATTCGCTTATAGTGACACAAAACACGAACAAACGAGACAAGATTTAACCCACCTCTTGAACAAACTAACAGATTGGCTGCAACGTTATAACGAAAGAGGTGAACAATTTCCGCAAGTCGAAATTAGCGCTCAAGATTGCTACTATTGTCAGTTTATAACTCGTTGCGATCGCGCTCACCAAATCGAAGAAAATCCCTTAACCAAAATCAACGCAGCCGTCCCCCAAGATTGGCTGGATAATCTTAGTATAATTGAAGAAATATCCATCATTTAAGCCATAAAAAAGTCCTCTCAAGAGGACTTTAGCCATAAGTTAGGGGGTTAGGTTACAGCTTATTGCTGCGAACCAGTCGCACCATCTGCACCAGAACTATCAGGTGCAGCCGTACTCGTAGGATTAGATTGGCTGCGGCTTTCCGTATTAGTTTCGTTGCCCGTACCTACTCCAGAAGCGCCATTATTTTCACTGGGAGATGGAGCAACTGAACTTTGAGGTGCAGGAGCCGGAGAAGGTGGAGTTGAACTTGGTTCCTTCTGCGAATTTGGAACCGTAATATTGATATTATTTGAGGGCGAAGATGGAGCAGGTGCTGCTTGCTGAGCAGGTGCTTCTGGTCGCTGTGAATTCGGAACTGTAATATTGATATTCGGAGCCGGATTTGGTTGAGGAGAAGCCTTGGGAGCCGGAGATGCTGAAGGAGCAGACGTTGCCTTTTGAGCTGGAGATGCTTGAGGAACCGGAACAATTTTTTGAATGATAGTTCTCTCTCTTTCTATAGTCCGAATTGGAGCAGGTGAAGGTGAAGCTTGATTCGCTCTCGGTACCGGTACAACTACAGGAGCAGGTGCAGGAGTATCATCACTACGATTCAACAAATATACAGTCCCTAGAACTACACCTACTAGAGAAGTAAGAATAATTCCTACTAGCAAACCGCGAGCCGCATTGTCATTATCGCGAACTTTTTGAACACCATTTTGTCGGCGATTTTCTGAAACTTCGCCCTGCACATAACCATTGTGAAAAGCTGCTTTCTTAGAATCATTAACCGTTGTATTCGGGACACTTGTAGTAGTTCGCGTTGTACTGACATGACCGTTAGTTGCATCAGTGTGAACTTCTTGATGAAATTCACGGCTAGAGCTATTTTCTTCGGTAGGTTTCATAATTATCCTCGTCACAACTATTCAAAAAATATTTGTCTGTAGAAGATGCTCCTGTTTGAAAACTTGAGCTAACAGCTTTGCTTTCTGCTTCGGGAGTTTAGAGAACTTTTAGTTTTTTCTTCATCTGTATCTACTCTAACTGGTCAGCCTCTAAGCAGGCTGTACCCTTAGAGTGATTATCTAAGTACCGCCAAAGGCATAGAATTAGCTTACTAGCTAAAAAAAATTACATAAAATAAGATTAAATAGAAATGTAGGAATTATTTATTTTTTGGATGTTCCTCAATGATCGAACCATCTCAAAATTGGCAAATTCAGCCTCCAATTTACCCGCCAGCTTGGTTAATTGAAGCCGTCAAACGTCACGCCCCAGAATTGCCAGGGCATTATGCCGCTTCACTCCTACTGTTGAGAGGAGTTCAAAACCCCGAACAAATACCCGGTTTTTTGAACCCCAACCTTTATCAACCAGCAAGTCCCTTTGAATTTGGGGAAGAAATGAACTGGGCTATAGAACGAATTCTGCAAGCCCGTAATCAGGCTGAAAAAATTGCTATTTGGGGAGACTTTGATGCAGATGGTATTACTTCAACTTCTGTGCTCTGGGATGGCTTAGGTCAATTTTTCTCTCAAAATTACCAACTCACTTACTATATTCCCAATCGTCTCACTGAATCTCACGGTCTCAATTGCCCTGGCATTGACGCTTTAGCTGCTTCAGGAATTACTTTAATTATTACTTGCGATACTGGCAGCACTAATTTAGAAGAAATTGACTATGCCCGGAGCTTAGGGATAGATATTATTGTCACAGATCATCATACGCTGCCAGAAGAACGCCCTCAAGTAGTAGCCATTATTAACCCACGCTATTTACCACCCAGCCACCAACTTTTTCACCTATCAGGAGTAGCGGTTGCTTATAAGTTAATTGAAGCACTTTATCAAACTTTGCCTAGCGTTCCCCAACGACCTTTAGCAGACTTATTGGTTTTAGTAGCTATTGGTTTAATTGCTGATTTAGTGCAACTTACAGGTGACTGTCGCTATTTAGCACAAAAGGGCATAGAATGTTTAGGAAAACAGATCGCAAATCCTACTCGACCAGGGATTGCTAAACTATTAGAATTGTGCAAGGGCAGTGGCGATCGCCCCACCGATATCTCCTTTGGACTCGGCCCCCGAATTAATGCCGTCAGCCGTATTCAAGGCGATGCCAGTTTTTGTGTAGAATTGCTCACCAGCCGCGATGTAAAGCGCTGCAATCAATTAGCAGATTTAACAGAAATAGCTAATACTCGCCGCAAATCTCTACAAAAAGATGTTGCCAAAGATGTAACTGCAAAATTAGCTAAACTTGACTTATCAACTACCAGTGTCATCGTTTTAGCTGATTCCCAATGGCCTCTCGGTGTCTTAGGTTTAGTCGCAGGTCAAGTTGCCCAAGAATACGGTCGCCCTACAATTTTACTCTGTACAGCAGGAGTAGGAGATGGGGGAGATGGGGGGGATGGG
>DATGYA010000767.1:0-4760 GCA_035298405.1 Kamptonema sp.
TCTCCCCCATCTCCCCCATCTCCCCCATCTCCCCCATCTCCCCTATCTCCCCTCTCTCCCTCCTGAACACTTGTACTGCCATTCCCTACAACCCAAGACTTACACTGCAATAAAGCTTGTACAAGTTCCGCTCTGCGGATGGGTTTGCTCACATAGTCATCCATACCCGCAGCCAAACACTCTTCGCGATCGCCCTGCATCGCATTCGCCGTCATCGCAATAATTCGAGGTCTCAAACCGGGAGCCCATTCTGCACAAATGCGTCGCGAAGCCTCCAAACCGTCCATTTCCGGCATCTGCACGTCCATCAAAACCACATCGTAATGTAAACGACGTAAAGCCTCTAAAACTTCCTTGCCATTTCCCGCCACATCAGCGCGATAACCCATCCGCTGCAAAATTTGCAAAGCCACCTTCTGATTTACTAAATGATCGTCAGCCAGCAAAATTCGCAACGGCAATTGCTCAGCAAGTAAAGGTAGATTTTGCGGCGAACATTGCCCATTTTTGCCCTGCCATCTAGCTGTAACAGGTTGACCACCAAATATATTAATTAAAACATTGTACAACTGAGATTGTTTAATCGGCTTATTCAAAAACGCCACAAAATCTACCATGTCATCATCGCACGCCAAAGTGTCTTGCTTGCCCATAGAAGTCAGCATGACTAAAGGTAAATCTTGGTAATCAGGTTGTTGCCTAATTCGCGCCGCCAGCGTCAAACCATCTATCCCAGGCAATTGCATATCCAAAATCGCCAAGTCAAACTGTTCTTTTTCAGAAAGCCAATCCAAAGCCTCCCTAGCAGAACTACCAGCACGAGTCAACATTCCCCACGACTGAGCTTGTAGCGTCAAAATTTGGCGATTTGTAGCGCTATCATCCACAATTAGCAATCGCTTTCCAGCTAATTGAGGTTGAGTATTACTCAAATTAACTGGCAAAGAACTAGGACGACACTGAGCATTTACAGTGAAATAAAAAGTAGCGCCTGTGGATTTTGAATTAAGGATTTTAGATTTAAGCTTATTAAATTGTTCTTTCTCAAAACTTTCTAAGTTATCTACATTCGTCTGCCCTCCAAAATCAAAAATAGAACCTTGAAAATCCTCCAGCGGATTGCCAGCTAACCCACCCATACTTTCCACCCACATTCTACCGCCCATCAATTCTGCCAAGCGCTTACTAATTGCCAAACCTAAACCCGTACCACCGTAGTGACGGTTAGTAGAAGAATCAACTTGACTGAAAGATTTAAACAGCCGATCCATCCGGTTAGGAGGAATACCGATCCCAGTGTCTTTGACGGCAAAAATAATTTCGTATTTTTGATCCATTCCTAATTTTTCATAACTCATTCCAAATTGTTCTTGCTTGCCATTAGCTGGTACCGAACCATTCATACTACGCCCTGATATTTTACGAGCTGCCACTGAGATGACAACTTCTCCAGCCGCAGTAAATTTAACCGCATTGCTAAGCAAATTAACCAAAATTTGGCGTAATCGAGTGCTGTCTCCCACCACCATGCTGGGGACAGAAGGCTCAATCAAGTAAGCCAATTCTAAACTTTTTTCCGCAGCCTTAGCGCTCAGTAAATCAAGAGATTCTTCGATACAGTTTCGCAGATCGAAAGGATGTTCTTCTAAATCGAGTTTTCCTGATTCAATTTTTGAGAAATCTAAAATATCATTAATTAGCGTCAGCAACGCATCACCACTACTGCGGATAGTTTCTACAAAATCTCGCTGGTCTGGAGTCAGCTTAGTATCGAGCAGTAAGCCAGTCATACCGATAACTGCATTCATTGGAGTGCGAATTTCGTGACTCATAGTAGCTAAAAATTCACTTTTAGCCCTAGTAGCAGCAAGAGCTTGGTCGCGAGCTTGTGCTAAATCTCCAGCAGTTTGCTGTCGTTCTAGTTCGCCGCCAACCCACTGGGCCATTAGTTTTAATAGTTCTTTATCTACTGCTTTAAAAGGTTCGTTGAGAGGAGCAGGACTCCAGAAACTCAATGTGCCGTAAACCTCGTTTGCTACTATTACTGGCGTTCCCATATAAGCTTCGATATTGAAAGCCGGGTCGCTCCTGTCGAAGGACAGACCGGAAAACCGAATCGATTCAAAATAGAGCGGTTCTTTAGCCATTGCGGTGGCAACACAGAAGGTTTTTTCTAAATCAAATACTTGCCCTTTAGCGATGGAGGTGTCTGGACACTGAACCGCAATTACTCGATAATCATCTCCTTCAATATGAGATAAAATTCCGAATTCTAGGTTGAATTGTTGGCATCCCATTGCTAGCAAATCTTGGAGACGCTGGTCGAAAGCAGAGGGGCGATTAAGTAAGTCTTTATAAGGAGCTGAAGTGACTTGATACAAAGCTCGAATAGAGGCTTCACTTTCTCGTAGTTCTTGTTCTCTTTGCTTACGCTCGGTGATGTCGCGAGACACACCAATTATTTCTTGAATTTCTCCGGTTTCTGGTTCGCGGATGGCGCGACTCGTGGTTTCAAACCAGACGTAATAGCCGTCTTTGCGGCGAATGCGATAAGTGACGGTGTAAGTGACTGGAATTGCGAGAACTGTGGAGTGAGCTTTGGCGATCGCTTCTAAGTCTTCTGGGTGAAAATAATCGTTAGGTACACCTTGGAGTAGTTCTTCTGGTTCATAACCTAACAAAGCGCGACAAGCTGGAGAGACATAAATGAATATCCCTTTGGGATCGTGTCTGGTAATCATGTCGGTAGAATTCTCTGCCATCAAGCGGTAGCGATCTTCGCTTTCAACGCGCTCAAATTGAGAATTCTGCAATGCTTCTAGCATTCCATTAATTGTCTCGGCTACGCTTGACAATTCATCATTACCTGGGATCAGGACGCGCATAGAGAGGTTGCCGGAAGTGGCTACATTACTGACGCTGGTGCTCAAGTCTGACAAGCGAGAGAGCACTAATTTTTCTAGCAACAATAGAGTTAAAACGCTGAATACTAAACCAACGAATAACAGTAACGAGTGAAACAACCGTAAGGTAGTTTGGCCCTGCTGGTAGATGATTCGCTGGACGTTGACTTGCAACAACAAAGCTAATTTGCCGGAGATATCGCGAATTAGGGCGTAGCCAGCTACTGAGTTATCGCTAAAGGGTTCTACGAGAATGTCTGCGGATTGGAGGTTTTGGATTTTCGATCGCAGATTTTCAGGTAGCTTGTAAATGCGAGCGCCTGAATTATCAATACCTGCTTGGGTCAATTTAAAATCTAAGCTCGGTAATTTAAAATCGACAGATAGCTGTGTCAGTTCCGCCAAGCGCTTAATTTCGATGTCGTTGAGGTAGCGCCCCGCAATCAGTGTTCCGCGCGGGGGCCCAGCGCCAATGCTGGTGACGATCGGCCTAGTAACTATCAGTACCGGGCCTTCGGGCAAGAGGAGAATACCTGTTTTGGCTGAGGGAATTGTAGGATTTGCCGCTGAATTCTCTATCGTGCTAAGTAAGAGGCTATCGGGGGTTAAGTATGTTTTGATACTTTCGGGAATGGGTGTTGGAGTTTCAGTTTTGAGGTCGAATCCTTTACTTAAGACAATTTGACCTTTGTTATCAATCAGTAGTAATAAGTTGAGTCTTAAGGAGGTAAAGGTGCTGTCTACGAAGTTGGACTGGACATATTTATCGTTAGGTGATTTCAGGTAGGCATAGGTATCGTCCCATTGAGCATAGTCTTGAGCGCTTGCTTGCAGGTGAGAGAGGTCATCGTCGAGAGCATCCAAAGCTCTAGCTACATCCTGGCGGACGTACTGGGCCTCTAAGTTATCGAAATCGTGCAGCAAGATGGTTGATGCAGTAGCCCAGAGAACGACAATGAGACTGACGAGCGCTGCGCCGATTATGAGTAGTGTTTTTTTACGGAGATTCATGGCGTCGCCCCAAATGGTGCTATTTTCGCAAGTGGCGTTTTCGTGACAAAACTTTGGGCGCGATCGCGGTTGGTTTTTGACAACTTAACAGCCCTTTGCACCCCGGTTGGTATCGGGAAGTCACGCATAACATTAATTGACCTTACGCAGAGTTCCCCTGATGGCTAGGAATGGGTCATGATGGCCAGGGTCAGGAGTTTTGAGGCCAGAAGAGTCGGGAATGCCCTATGTTCTCCTGTTTCCTTGCTCCTGTGTTCCCAAGTCATTTATGCCTATAACCTGCGACCTATGACCTATGACTTATTATCTGCATTTTCTCAGCATCCAGGGTGAAGAGGAAAATTATTCAGGTTGGGTGTCTCCCAACGGTACTGTTTATATTAAGTTTAATACTTAGTATAAATTGTTATTTATACCGCTGGTTACATACACAATTTTAAAACGATAATTGCTAAGTGCTAAGTGCTATAGCAGAAGGAAGAAGGAAGAAGGAAGAAGGAAGAAGGATGAGGTAATAATAGCAAGGGTTTCGGCAATCAAGATATTCCTAACCGTCTTGGCGGTTGCTATATAAATGGCTAATGGCTAATGGCTAATGGCTAATGGCTAATGGCTAATTGCTAATTGTCGGGTATTGCAATTCTCAATGATTAATTATTAATAGATTTGTTTTTAAAGCTACCAGTTATGAGTTAAAATTAAATTATGTAACTCATAACTACTCAATTACCAAATACCAATTACCCACAGATAACTGATGAATAGCTGCATTTTGATGGCGGAGATAGTTCAAGCACCGCAACTTCGTTACACCTCTGACAATCAATCTCAGATAGCTGAGATGCT
>DATGYA010000768.1:0-6050 GCA_035298405.1 Kamptonema sp.
CTTGTAGCGCTGACGACTTAATACGCGCTCTGCTTCAGACAACAACCAAGCAAAAGCAGCTCTAAAGTCACCAATAGTTTGCTCTTTCTGGTTTTTGTCTGGGTCGCCGCGACGAACTTTGGATCCTGAAACAACCTTGCCAGACAAAACTGCAGCTGCATTTGCCAGGCTTTGATAATCGTCACCATGTACAAAGTCAGAGTTAATAGAAGATAGCTTGAGGTTTCCATGAATGCGACGGGACAGCAGTAAGCGGAAACGTTCTGTGCGGTCTTCTTTTTGCACAATAATTTCTGGTGCCACAGCCAAAGGATTTAAAGAGACCGCAAGCGCTTGGCGTAAACGATCAGCAGACTCGTTTGCTGATTTTTCAGTATCTAGATTTAATGAGGTGCCTGAAGCAATAGCGCGCAGAGCATCTTCATCAATAGTGCGAGAAAGTCGATCAACAATTGATTGAATCACTTGATAGTGTTTTGCCAACTCATTTAATGCGTCACCTTCAATAACTTCACCTGAAGGTGTTTGTAGAGAGGCAGTTTCAAGGGCAATCTTCAATAACAATTGATTTAGTTCGTTGTCATCCTTAATGTATTGCTCGCTCTTACCAAACTTCACTTTGTAAAGTGGTGGTTGAGCAATATAAATATGGCCGCGCTCAATTAGCTCAGGCATCTGTCTATAGAAGAAGGTTAATAAAAGCGTGCGAATGTGGCTTCCGTCAACGTCCGCGTCGGTCATGATGATGATGCGGTGATAACGGAGTTTATCGGCTTTGTATTCTTCAATACCAATACCCGTACCAAGAACGGTAATTAAGGTAACCACCTCTTGGCTTGCAAGCATTTTGTCAAAGCGAGCTTTTTCAACGTTAAGGATTTTTCCTTTTAAAGGAAGAATCGCCTGGAAGCGACGATCGCGCCCCTGCTTAGCAGATCCGCCTGCAGAATCGCCCTCAACAATAAATAATTCTGATTTTGATGGGTCTTTTTCTTGGCAATCAGCCAACTTTCCAGGCAAACCTAATCCATCTAACGCGCCCTTACGACGGGTCATGTCTCTCGCTTTGCGCGCCGCTTCACGAGCGCGAGCTGCGTCAACAATTTTGCCGCACAAAATCTTTGCGTCTGCTGGGCGCTCTTGCAAATAAGCACTTAAAGCTTCAGCAACAATTTCTTCTACTGGTCCACGAACCTCACTTGAAACCAACTTATCTTTGGTTTGACTGGAGAACTTTGGTTCCGGAACCTTAACTGATAAAACACAAGCTAAGCCCTCGCGCATGTCGTCACCAGATATCTCTACTTTTGCTTTCTTAGCAACTTCGTTTTCATCAATATATTTATTAATGACGCGAGTCATTGCTGCGCGCAAACCAGTTAAGTGGGTGCCGCCATCTCGTTGCGGAATGTTATTAGTAAAACAGAGTACTTGTTCACTAAAACTGTCATTCCACTGCATAGATACTTCAGCGGTAATTTGACCACCGAGATCAGAAGGGCGAACGCCCTCTGCATAGAAAATATTTGGGTGTAAAACATTTTTAGTTTGATTGATGTACTCAACAAAACCTTTAACACCACCAGAGAAGGCAAAGTCTTCTTCTTGACCTGTGCGCTGATCAATTAGTTTGATGTGAACACCGTTATTCAAGAAAGAAAGTTCACGAATGCGCTTCACCAAAATTTCATAATGGAATTCTACGTTTCCGAAAATCTCTTCATCAGCCAAGAAGTGAACTTCAGTTCCAGAAAGCTCTGTATCACCAGTAACAGTAATTGGGGAAACTAAAACACCGTTTTCATCGACAACATTACGGTTTTGAATAACGCCGCGCGCAAATTCCATGTAATGCGCTTTGCCGTCACGACGAATGGTTAACTTTAACCATTTAGATAATGCGTTTACACAACTAACACCTACCCCGTGTAGACCACCTGAAACTTTATAACTGTTTTGATCGAACTTACCACCAGCATGTAGTTCAGTCATAACGATTTCAGCAGCGCTTCGCTTAGGCTCATGCTTATCGTCGTATTTAATACCTGTAGGAACTCCGCGCCCATTATCAACAATAGAAATTGAGTTATCAGTTTGGATAACTACGGTGATTTCAGAGCAATACCCTGCTAATGCCTCGTCAATTGAGTTATCTAACACCTCAAAAACAAGATGGTGTAAACCGGTTCCATCAGAGGTATCTCCGATGTACATACCGGGACGTTTACGAACAGCCTCAAGACCCTCTAGGATTTGAATCGATGCAGCGCCGTACTGCTCTACTACTTTTTTTTCTTCAGTCATTTTTTTCTAAGTTAAATACGCATTGGCATCACAACATACTTAAAGCTCTCTGAGCCAGGCAGAGTAACTACAGCACTACTATTCGCATCACCCAAACTAATTTGAATCTTTTCATTCTTAAGGTTTGATAAAACATCAAGTAAATAACTTACGTTAAACCCAATCTCTACTGCATCACCCGAGTACTCAGTCTCAATCTCCTCTTGCGCCTCTTCTTGTTCAGCGTTAGTTGATTGAATTGTGATTCGATTAGGAGATAAAGAGAAACGAACACCCTTGAATTTATCGGTTGTCAAAATGGCAGCACGTTGAAGAGCGGATTGCAATGCATCTCTGCCAACCACTAATGAATTCTTCTGCCCCTTAGGGATCACTCTTTGGAAATCCGGGAATTTACCTTCAACCAACTTTGAAATTAACTCAATATCACCAAAGGAAAACTTCACCTGGTTTGCAGTCAAACTAATCTCAAGAGGCTCATCGGAGTCTTCCAATAAATGCTGACACTCCAAAATAGTTTTGCGTGGAATGATGATTTCTTGCTTCTGACCTGAGCCGGATGGCGCTTCAGCCAACTCAACCTGTGAATACGCAAGACGATGACCGTCTGTTGCAACAGCAACAACATCCTTACCCTCAATCACCAACAACATACCGTTCAAGTAGTAACGAATATCTTGCTGGGCCATTGAAAAGTGCACTTGGCTAATTAATTGACGGAAACTTTTCTGAGACATTTTCCATGCAGCAGTAACTTCACCAACACTTTGCATTACAGGAAACTCTGTTGCAGATAGTGTTTGCAAAGAAAAGCGGCTCTTACCGCTCTGTACCACCATTTTGTTGTCTTTAAGGTTTAAGGAAACTGGCCCCTCAGGTAAGGCACGCAAAATATCCAATAATTTTCTTGCAGCAACAGTAGTTGTTACTTCTTCAGAACCAACACCAAAATTAGCATTGGTTGTAATCTGAATTTCAATATCAGTGGAAATAAAAGAAACTTTCTCACCAACTTTTTTAAACAAGAGGTTTGCCAAAATTGGCAATGTATGCCTACGTTCAACAATTCCACTAACAACCTGAAGAGGTTTTAGTAAGTTATCGCGTGAAGTGTTAACGAGTTGCATTGCTTTTAAATCCTTGTATATATCTTAGTAGTAATAGTAATAAGGGTCTGAAGTTCCGTGGATAAGTCAAAAACACCCTATAAAACAACACCTTAAACGCTAAAAAACCTGTGGAAAACTTTTGTATAAGCACTGCATAAAACGGGGATAACTTTTTATCAACACCCTATTTTTGCATGAAGCTGGGACTTTCCACAATTTATCCACATGAAATCCCCAAACTTATCCCTAGGGTTCTCCACAACCTTATCCACAACCCAGAATTAAGCTTTCAAGGTTTGCTCAATAACGTGAATTTCATGGTTCAGCTGACTGTCATGAGCACGCTCGTCTGCAATCTTCCGAACTGCATGTAAAACCGTTGTGTGATCTCTGCCACCGAACAACTCCCCAATTTCCGGGAGACTTTTTTGTGTCAACTCTTTGGCCATAAACATCGCGATTTGGCGGGGTCTAGCTATGTTTGCAGGACGCTTCTTTGAATACATGTCCGCAACCTTAATGCTATAAAAATCAGCAACGGATTTTTGGATGTTTTCTACAGAAATTTGTCGGTTTTGAATTGACAACAAGTCCTTCAGCGCCGTTCTAGCAACCTCAATAGTTACCTCTTTGCCATGAAAGCGTACAAAAGCCAAAATCTTTCTTAAGGCCCCCTCAAGCTCTCTAACGTTTGAGCGAAGGTGCTTTGCCACAAAGAAAGCGACATCCTCACTCATGGGGATGCCCTCATTAATTGCCTTCTTCATCAAAATAGCAACCCGCATTTCAAGCTCTGGGGGCTCAATTGCCACAGTTAAGCCTGAATCAAAGCGGGATATAAGTCGATCATCGATACCTGCCATTTCTTTGGGATAGGTATCGCTGGTAATAATGACTTGGGATTTATTGCTTAATAGGGCCTCAAAAGCATAGAAAAACTCTTCCTGAGTCCTGGACTTCCCGCTAAAAAACTGAATATCGTCAATTAATAGAAGGTCTAAGGAGTGGTAATAGCGCTTAAAACGGTCAAAAGCCTTCTGTTGATAGGCGCGCACCACATCCGAAACATATTGTTCTGCATGGATATAGCGGATTCGGGCATTTGGCTTCTCTTTAAGAAGGTGGTTGCCGATTGCATGGATTAAATGGGTTTTACCTAGACCCACACCACCGTATAAAAACATGGGGTTATACGATGTGCCGGGATTGTGGGCAACCTGAATTGACGCAGCTCGTGCCAACTGGTTTGCTTTGCCGGTCACAAATGTTTCGAATGTGAGATTTGGGTTTAGTTTTGAGTGGTCCTCAATCTCAAAACCACCCTCTTCGACAGAAATAACGGGCTCCACAACTTCTTGAGCAGCCACCTTTTGTTGCGCCTCTTCAGGCGCAATGCTTTTATTGCTCTCTGGACTTGCCTCGGTCGCCAATGTAAATCCTACATTTATAGGGCGACCAAAGTACTGTGATGCCAACTCTTGAAAGCGATCGGCAAAAGTTTTCTTGATCCAGTCCAACTTAAAGCGGTTTGGCGCACCTATTGTTAGTGAGTCATCACTTTCAATGAAGGACAATAAAGTTAGGGGCTGAATCCATGTTTTAAACTGTTGGGGCGACAGTTCGCGAGATAAAATGCCAATGGCATCATCCCAAAATCCCAGTGGGCTTATTGAATTCAAGGCGGGGGGATTGTGTAAGTTGCTCATATTTTTGGAGGATCCATTGTAGCGATCCCCCAAAGTTATCCACAAGCTACAAAAACGTGGAAAACCTGTGGATAACTTGTGAATAATAGAAAAATCTCTATTTAAATTAATGATTTAAGAGAAATTTAACCAAAAATAGAGAAAAACACCTACATATTCATCAAGATAGATTGACCTTTTGCTCTGCAACAAGGAAAATACTTGGTTTTCCAGGGATCGAACATGAAAAGAACTTACCAACCCTCAGTAACACGTCGCAAGCGCACTCACGGCTTTCGCATTCGCATGAAAACCAAAAGCGGACGCGCAGTTTTAAATGCACGCCGTGCAAAAGGCCGCAAGCGTTTGGCTGTTTAATTTAGCCATTGAATAGCGCTAGGATTTCTGAATTACTAAAAATACGTCCCCAGACAAGTTTGTACTGGGGTGTATATGCTGCATCCACCCAAGAGGGCGCCAAGCCTGACTTGGGGGTTGCTGTAGCAAAGAAGTTAGCCAAAAGAGCGGTTGACCGAAATCGCCTCAAGAGAATGATTCGCGAATTGGTTTGGGCGGCTCAAGCCAACACCTTAAATCAAGATGTTGTAGTTAAGCTCAAAAAACCAATTGGTCGCGAAACACGAGGCAGGCTTAGAAAAAAAGAAAAAGAAATTCTGCGCTCTCAAATTTCAGGGTTAATTTAAGGTGCGCGTTTTAAACAATGTGGCAATAAAGTTGGTAAGAATTTATCAACTAACATTAAGCCCATATGTAGGAATGCACTGCAAATACGTACCTAGTTGTTCGCAATATGCTTGTGACTGTTTTAGTCATTATGGATTTTTAAAAAGCCTTGGATTAATGGTGTGGCGTATCTTGCGCTGCAACCCATGGTCACACGGTGGCTATGATCCCGCTTTAAAAGATACAAAAACATCAACTTAAGTGAATG
>DATGYA010000769.1:0-8832 GCA_035298405.1 Kamptonema sp.
TACAACGTCAAAATTCAAGTTAATCAAGCTAAGCATAAGTTAATTATAGTCATCAATAGAAACGAAGGTTCTAAGATTCACTATCCTCATTTATCCCAAATAATAGCCGCTACTCTCACTGATTTACAATTAAAGGAAATAGTAGTCGTTAAGCTTTTGGGCAGAGTCAATAACTCCCGCGTACCAGAGTGGAAACAAGTATTGCGACTAGATACCCAAATCCAGTTCCGTAATAAAATAATTCGGCTGCAAAACAATAAGCTGGCGTGGGAAATATCTCAACTTAAAACTAGAAATTTTTGGCTGTCTAAGTTAAAAACTCAAGATTTCTGGATTGATTTATTAATGTTTGCTTTAAGTTTGTTTATCTTTGGATCTAAAATTATTATTTTAAACCCTTGGGTAGCAACGATCGTTTCAGCCGGGTTTATCTTGGTTAAAAATCAAGTGGCCAGGAATAAAGAATTTGAAATTAACAATTTATTTGCTACTATAGCAATAATGTTTCTGATGGTAGGAACAGTTGTAAATAACACTATTTTTGTTCCTGGCCCTTTTGGTATTCTTGTGGGTTGCTTATTTATGGCTTTGCCGCTTTTTTACGCTAAGGAATGAATGTTTTGAGTAAAATTGATATTTTAAAAGATATTGTGCCTTTAAAATCAACAAAATACGGTTTAGCAATTCACACTAGCAGTCCCGAACTAGGGCTAGCTATTAGCAACTTTGCGGGTGATGTTCGCTGTCAAACTTGGAATTTAGGGCGAGACTTAGCCACCCATTTACATCAGCATCTAGTCGAGTTTATCCACCCCCAAAATTGGGGGAATTTAGAATTTATTGCAGTTGCCAAAGGGCCGGGAAGTTTTACGGGTACTCGAATTGGTGTTGTTACAGCTAGGACTTTAGCACAACAGTTGGATATTCCTTTGTTTGCGATTTCGACTTTGGCGGCTGTAGCTTGGGAAGAAGGGAGAAAAAAGAAGGAAGAAGGAGAAGATATTTCGATCGCCTCTAACATATTTAGATCCGATAAGGCGATCGCACTTCAAATGCCTGCACAAAGAGGTCAATTATTTGGAGGAATATATTCAGTTAAATTTGCGAAAGATAACAGCGATGATTCAGGATTAATCGAGTTGTTATCAGATACAGTGATGACACTTGAATCCTGGAAAAAAAATTTAGAAAATTTGCAAACACCATATCATTTAATTGAAGTCGAAAATGAGTTAGGCACGTCGGTTTCTAGCATATTAGAACTTGCTTATTTAGATTACCAACAGGGAAAACGTCCCTATTGGTCAGAAGCATTGCCTTATTACGGTCAACATCCAGTAGAAGAAAAATAAAATTTAGTCCCGGCGATTAGAAATCGCGGCTATACAAATAAAGTCCGCCTACGCGGACTAAATCTCCCCCATCTCCCCCATCTTCCCCATCTTCCTCTCCAAACTACCTCTGCAAACTCCTTGGATCGAGGGCATCCCGCAATCCATCCCCCAACAAATTAAACGCTAAAACTGTCAAAATAATCAACAAAGCAGGAGGCCAAACTAACCAAGGCTGCAACACCAAAATCGAAGCATTAGTAGATAAAGAAAGCAAATTTCCCCAAGAAGCATCAGGCTGCTGAATTCCCAACCCAATTAAACTCAAAACTGACTCAGCCACAATAAACCCAGGAATTGACAAAGTAGCAGAAATAATTACATAAGTTGCTGTCTGTGGTAACACATGGCGCACAATAATATAAACTGGATTCGCCCCCATTGCTCGCGCCGCTTGCACAAATTCTCGCTGCTTAATCGAGAGTACCTGACCTCGAATTACCCGCGCCAAACCGGCCCAACTGATAAACGAAGTGATTAATACAATTAACAGAAAACGCTGAGCACTACTTAAACCAGTCGGTAAAACAGAGGCTAGCGATACTAACAAATAAATGCCGGGAATAGTCATCAAAACTTCGACAAACCGCATCAAAATACTGTCAATCCAGCCGCCAAAATATCCAGAAATTCCCCCCACCAACATACCCAAAGGAAAAGAGATCGCAATTCCTACTAACCCGATACTGAGGCTGATGCGACTGCCATAAACCAAACGACTAAACTGATCTCGCGCCTGTTCATCAGTTCCTACAAGGTTAAATTTCCCTTCGCCATTTGTGCCAAATAGATGCCTGTCAAATGGTATAACTCCTAATATTTTATAACTATCTCCCTTGACAAATAAACTCAAATGTGAAGGTTTTTTCCATTCTACAATCACTTTGCGATCGCCAGTATTCACATCCACCGGGCCTTGAGTTGTAGGATAAACGTGAGGGCCAATAAATTTGCCATCTCGTGACATTAAATGAATCTGCGTCGGTGGTAATAGCGAACCATTTGGTTGAGAATTGTAGGGGTCATAAGGCGCTATGAAATCAGCCGCGATCGCGACCCCATACAAAATTATAAGCAGCACTGCCCCAAACTGAGCTAAAGGATTATTCTTAAGATTTTGCCACCATTTCATAATTGTTAATTGTTAGTTGTTAGTTGTTGGTTGTTGGTTGTTAGTTGTTGGTTGTTAGTTGTTGGTTGTTAGTTGTTGGTTGTTATAGCCTTTTTCTGTCTTCGGAGGTAAAATATATCTACCCTCAACCCCCTTAGAAAGGGGGCTTTTCGGGTTCCCCCCCCTTTGCAAGGGGGGCTAGGGGGGTCGTTGCGTACCTATATAATTGAGAAATGCTATAGTTGTTAATTACTTGTTGTAGATAGTAGTTTCTACTAACTACTATCTACTAACGATTAATTTTCTACCTGTTCCACCTCCCCCAATTGCTCACCATTAAAAGGATTGTAAAAAAATGAACCTGTTTGTGGTGGTAACTTAGGATTGAGTACAATTTCCACAATACTTTTTACAACTCCAGTTAGAGGAATGGCCAATATAACCCCTAACACTCCTCCCACTCTGCCTCCTAATAGTAAAGCGGTAAAAATTATCACAGGGCTAAATCCGGTCAAACTACCCATAATCCGAGGAGAAATTAAATTATCTTTGACTTGCTGAAGTGCGATCGCGACTACCAAAACCTCTAATGCCAACCGCCAATCAATAAACGCCACAGTAATACTCACTGCGCCAATTCCCAGCGTTGCCCCGATAAAAGGAATAATTTCTAACAACCCAATAAACACAGCAAAGAGCAAGAAAAAAGGAACCTGCAAACCCCAGAAAGCTAGGCTTAGCGATGTCGCCATAAATAAACCCAATAACAATTGCCCCGATACAAATCGCTGAAGGTTACGTTCCAAAGTTTCCGTTAAAACATAACGAATTTCTGGGGCAAAAATACTCGTTAAACCCCGCCAAACTCTTTCCCCATCTAGCAGCATATAAAACGAAATTACTAGAATTAAGATTAAGTCCAGAAACCAGTTAACAGTTCCTACCACTAAACCCAAACCGCTAGCCGCGATCGCCTGCACCTGTTCCTGTACTTTAGCAGACAATTGCTCCTCCAAAATTTGCACATCAAACGGCAAATTTCGCTGTGCACTCCAAGCTTGAAATTGTGCTAACTGTTGCCGCCCTGACTCCAGCAAGTCGGGAAATCTTACTGCTAATTGTGCTGCTTGATTCAACACTGGCGGCGCGATCGTTAGCACAATCACTGCCACAACCAACCCCGCAGCCAAATAAACCAGCCCTGCCGCCGCCCCCCTCGGCAAAAACACTTGCAGTCTCGCCACCGCGTAATTTAGCAAAAACGCAATCAGTCCCGCAGTCACCAAAATGCTGACTAATTCGGCTACATAATGAATTGCACCGAGAGTAAACCAACCCGTTACTAATACCAGTAACCAAGTAATTAGAAACTGTTGAACGGGAGAAAAAACACCATTCATGTATATTGTAGATTTGAGATTTTTTCACACCCTAAACCGCCATAGCTTCCTCAGCAGACAAGTCATGCTCAACTACAAACACATTAGAGTATAGATTTGCAATCACCTGTTTACCTTGCTGCGTTAGCGACAGATAATAAAGGGCATCTTTTACATAGGGATGAACGCCATGCCAATAAAACTTGGAATAGTTAATCCGCAGATCCCCTGGATTTTTGTAGCCAACTTTCTGATTAAAACCAGTTTCCTCAAATTCATAGTACAACGAACTAATTTTTTTCAGGTAGCGAGGATCGCTAAGTTGACCGATTAAATCCGCAGCCCTAACTAAACCTGGAAAGTTAATTGTATCTTGATGATCCGATTCTTTTGGCACTGGAAATCGTGTTAGTTCAATATTGCGCTTAATCACCTCAGCATCAATTAACCTATGACCACCAAAACGCTCGTCAATAAATAGTTTAGCCCGATCTACGTGATAAGCAGTCAGGCTAGCGTCAGTGCAACCCTGTGGCAAAGGCACTAACTCTGTCCCGTTACCTGTAGCATACCAGCCATTTCTATCTTGGCGGCAAACCCCCTTGACATAGCCGATATCGTGGCAAACGAGGGAGATGATGAAGTGCAGCCAATCTTCGCAAGAAGTCCCACCCTCGCGGATGTGTTTCCCTCGTAAAATTTCTTGACCGACTAATGTCACCAAAATCGTATGCTCAACGTTGTGGTAGAGGGCATCACTGTTGGCGATATTTTCTAGCGCCATGCTCCCAGCCCAGGCGATGATATCTTCGTAGTCTGGCTTGTAACCGCCGTAAGTGCGGGTGTAGCCGAACCGTATTTTCTGCACGAAGGCATCGATCAGAAGTTCAGTTGCATTAAAAACCATACTTGATTGTTACTTGTGCTGAGTCGAAGGTTGATCGGAGAGGCGGGTACTTCTTAACTATATCTGACAAGACCGGAATTCTATTCACCCTTTAATGCGATCGCATTAAGTTCCCGGCATATGCGATCGCATTAAGTTCCCGGCACAGGAATCGGAATATCAATCGGATTAGGAGTTGAATTACTTTCCCCAGGAATATAACCAGGCCTGGTTTGCCTTTCCAAATATCTACTCAGTGCATAAGCCATATCTCCGCGAGTCATCGGCTTCAAAGGATTAATCTTATTACTGTCAACCTCAATATTGACAAATCTTTCATAAAGTGCAGTTGCCATTGACTTTCTCGCCCAAGTGGGAATTTCCCCCCCATCGGGATATCTAGCTAAAATCTCAGAAACGTTCTCTTCTGGCAACTGAAACACGCCATAAGCTTGAGCAAAAATCGCCAAAGCTTCCGCCCTAGTTACCCTTTGATTAGGGAAAAAAAGTCCATCGCGATAGCCGCTCATTGTTCCAGTTTTGAGGACAATTTGAATCGCATTATATCCCCAATAAGAATTAGGTACATCGGGTACAGAAACATCTGGTTTTTGCGCTGTATTCCGCCGCTCTAAGGGAAAAGTTTTTACCAAAATAGCCGCCAACTCTGCGCGACTAATAATGCCTTCCGCATTAAAATTACCATTAGCATCTTTTGCCATCAATCCAGCTTGCACAACCAGTTCAACTGGATCGCCTAATAATTGAGCTTGCACGCTAATCGGCACTCCTTGCACTAACATTATTAACGAAAAAATACAAGCTAACTTTTTCCTCATTCCCAACACTCCTACTAATTGTTAATGGCTAATTGTTAATGGCTAATTGCAATGGCTAATTGCCATCTGCTTATTACGTTGCTGCTGGCAAAGCTCCTTGCATTTTACCTAACCACTCTATCAAATGATCTAACTGCTTATCAGCACTCAAAGCTCCCATTCCTCGAATAGTAACTTTTCCCTTACTGTAAACAAAACGAGCGTGTAAGTGATCGGGCAAATTTGCTTTAAGTAAATTCCAACCAGGTTCCTCCATCTGTGTTTCCAAAACAATGTGTTGCTTATTCTCCGGTTTAATCCGCGAAAAACCAATTTTCATTGCTAATTGTTTTAGTTCCACCACTCGAATTAATTGCTTAGCAGGTTTAGGAATTGGGCCGTAGCGATCGCACCACGCCGCCTCAATCTGATATAACTCTTCGAGCGTACTAGCAGAAGCTACAGAGCGATAAGCACTCATCTTTTGATCCAGATCCGTGATATAGTCAGCCGGAATAAACGCCGTGATCGTCAAATCAATTTGCGTATCTTCCACCTGCGGGATTTCCTGACCCTTAATTTCCCGAATTGCCTCTTCCAACATCTGCGCGTACAAATCAAAACCAATCGCATCCATTTGGCCCGACTGTTCCGCCCCCAAAATATCTCCCGCGCCGCGAATTTCTAAATCCCGGATCGCCAACTGATAGCCTGAACCTAATTGTGCGAATTCTTGAATTGCTTTCAATCGCTGGCGGGCTTCATCTGTCAGGCGGCTTTCATTTGGATAAAATAGCCAAGCATGAGCCTGTACCCCTGCCCGCCCTACGCGGCCGCGTAATTGGTAAAGTTGGGCTAAACCAAACCGTTGCGCGTCTTCAATCAAAATCGTGTTAACGCGGGGGATATCTAAACCCGATTCAATTATTGTTGTACAAACTAGAATATCGAAATCCGCAGCACTGAATGCAAGCATAATTGCTTCGAGTTCGGAAGCATCCATTTGCCCGTGCGCGATCGCAACTTTTGCTCCCGGTATCATCTCTTTTAATTGGGCCGCTAAATCATCAATACCCTCAATGCGTGGGACTACATAAAATACCTGACCTCCTCGATCCAATTCCTGACGAATTGCAGTCCTGATCGCCTCTGGATCGTAAGCAGATAAATGTGTTTGAATGGCGCGGCGCGTTGGCGGCGGAGTTGCAATTAAACTCATTTCCCGAATCCCAGAAAGCGACATATATAAAGTTCTAGGAATCGGAGTGGCTGTTAATGTCAACACATCCACCATAGTTTTCATGGCTTTGATCGCTTCTTTCTGCTTTACTCCAAATCGCTGTTCTTCATCTACTACCATTAACCCCAAATCCTTAAATTTGACTCCCTTACTCAAAATCGCCTGAGTTCCCACAACTACGTCTAATTCTCCTGTTGATAAGCGCCTTTGAATCTCTCGACGTTCAGTTTCAGTGCGGAAGCGATTTAGCAAACCAACTTCTATAGGATAAGGTGCAAACCGTTCTTTAATGGTGTGGTAATGTTGCTGAGTTAAAATCGTTGTCGGTGCTAGCATAGCTACTTGTTTGCCAGCGGTGACAGCTTTAAAAATTGCGCGGATGGCAACTTCTGTTTTGCCGAAACCCACATCGCCGCAGACGAGGCGATCCATCGGGCGATCGCCTTCCATATCGCGTTTTACATCTTGAGTTGCCTTTAATTGATCTGGTGTAGGTTGATAGGGGAAAGAGTCTTCTAATTCTTGTTGCCAAGGCATATCTGGCGGGAAAGCAAAGCCCACTTGTTGCGCTCTCATCGCATAAAGATTGAGCAAATCTACGGCTAATTTTTTAATCGCTTTGCGAACTTTTGCCTTAGTTTTTTCCCAAGTTTGAGCGCTGAGTTTATTAAGTTCGGGAGCGCGATCGCCTACTGTGCGAAACCGCGATAGAGATCCCAATTGATCGGCCGCTATTCTCAGCGTACCGTCGGCATATTGAATTACTAAGTACTCGCGAGTTTCTTGACTAATGGTTAGGCTTTCTAATTTGAGAAACTTACCGATACCGTGTTGTTTGTGTACCACATAATCCCCCGCACTTAGTTTATTGGGGTCAACTTGTTTCGAGGCTGCACGCCGCCGCTTGCGGATATAGCTGAAAGTAGCCAGAGAATGCTGGCCATAAAATTCGCGATCGCTAACAACAACTAATCGGAAAGTAGGGAGAATAAATCCTTCTAGTTCAGCAACTCCGCTATATTTCAACGCTACAGGTGAGTGTAGAGCTTGTAACTTGTCAATAGCTAAATAGTCGTGAGGATTGGGTATAAACTGAGCGGGACAATCGTGTTCAGAAAGTAGAGAAACAGAACGAGTTGGCTGAGCAGAAACCAGAAAAGTAGCAAAGCCGCGATCGCGCTCTTGTCTTACCATTTGGGCCAGTTTAGCGTATTGGTGCGGCATCACTGGCACAGGACGGCTAGCTAAATTAACAGAATTTTGATGTGAAGACTCTTGTACTAATTCCGATAAATATAATCGCTCGAAGCGTTCAACATCTGCCATAGAATCAGCAAAAGAGCGGTGAATTTTCGGTAATTCGACATTTTCATTCTCAATTTGCCAATGTTCTTGGGCAACTTCAAACCAGCGATCGCTATGAGCTTGACACTGACCCAATTCATCAATAGCGACTAAAGTATTCTCAGGCAAATAATCCAACAAACAAGTCGGTTGTTCAAAAGCCTTACCCAACAACCTACGCGAAACTTTCTCTGACTCTGCGCCCTCTACGCCTCTGTGGTTCCCTAACTCCAAAGCTGCGGCAATAATCGGACTAAAATCAGTAGGGGTCAAAATCAACTGATTAATCTTATCAAGCGATCGCTGCGTTGACGGGTCAAATTCCCGCAGTTGTTCCAACTCATCCCCAAACCACTCCAACCGCACTGGCAACTCGGCTGCCACTGGAAACACATCTACAATATCGCCACGTCTACTCCACTGGCCCTCCATTTCCACCAGAGAAACGCGATCGTACCCCATATTAGCCAATTTCAAATCAACCGCCTTGGAGTCCCAAATCATACCCCCCTTCAGCGTCAGGCAAAACGCTTTAAAAGCTGACACTGGCGGTAGATGAGGTTGCAGAGCTCTTTCAGTAGCCACAATCGCGATCGCAGAGTTTTGAGTTTTGAGCTTTGAGTTTTGAGCTTTGAGTTTTGAGTGGGTAATTCCCCTCCCCCC
>DATGYA010000770.1:0-3220 GCA_035298405.1 Kamptonema sp.
ATTTGACATTGTGTTTCAACGCGAGCCAATACTTCTTCTGCTTGAAAAGGTTTAGTAATGTAATCAACTCCACCTACAGCAAAAGCTTTGACTTTATCTAGCACTTCATTAATCGCACTGATAAAAATAACTGGAATGTCACGAGTTATTTCATCTGCTTTAAGTTTTTGGCAGACTTCATAACCATTCATTTCTGGCATCATAATGTCCAGCAAAATCAAATCAATGGGAATATTTTGGGCAATGGATAAAGCTTGCAATCCATCCCGTGCCGGTCGAATTGTGTAACCTTTGTCCGCTAAAATTCCCGCTAAAAGACGCAAATTTGCTGGGATATCATCAACAACTAAAATATCAGCTTTTGCAGACATAATTGAATGGTCATTCATGTTATTTACTTGGATTTTATAGGTGGTGTAAACTTAATGATTGATTCCTCTTACTACCCTTTAAAAAAACGCACGGAATGGAGAAAAGTTTTATGTAGGGGCATTGCCTCCGTGCCTACCCCAAATCCTTACGGGCAAACATAGGGGGATTGCCCCGACAAGAGCATGAATTAGCTCTGCTTTTTAATGGGAATTTATGGGAGCAATTTGTCACTGCTTCATCTGTTGAATTAAGGTAGCTATCTTGTCATACTCAAAATTATTGGCTAAACTTGCCAGCGCTTCCGCTAGGGCACGATCGTGAGTGCCAATCTCCTCAATATAGCTATCGACTTTCATCATGTCTGAGAATTTTACAGCTTCTAATAAATTAGCCAATAACTCGCTAGGCAATGCTAAAATAGATGCTTTGAGGGTATCTTGAGTATTGATATTAGAATGAGGTGCGGAACTTTTGGCAGTAGATTCTTCGTAAATAAAACGCACACCAATATGTTTCTCTATGGCATGGAAAATATCTGCTTCCCGGAATGGTTTCCGCATAAAATCATCGCAACCTGCTGATAAAATCACAGCCTTTTCTTCCTCTAAAACACTTGCAGTCAGGGCAATAACTGCTATGGCTTGACCTTTGGTAGTTCCTTTGATATGTTTTGTTGCTTCGTAGCCATCCATCACTGGCATTCTCATGTCCATCCATATTAAGTGAGGTTCCCAACTATCTGCAATTTCTATCGCTTCTTTGCCATTCATTGCTTCTTTCAAGGCAAAACCAAAGGGATTAAGGAGTTGAATTAACAGTTGCCGATTGAGCGGTTTGTCATCAACAATCAAAATTCGGTACTGCGCTTGATTGGGTTCTAATGCAATTGCTCGGCGGCTCAATTGTTTGGTCTCAATTTCCTCAGCATCAACTATATCGACTTCAATATTGAATTTGAAATTAGTCCCGCTTCCAACTTCACTGCTGACGGTGATATCTCCTCCCATTAACTGCACAAATTTACGACTAATCGGTAGTCCTAAACCAGTGCCTTCCTGTGCTTCTTTACCTGTTTGAGTTTGGACAAAGGCTTCAAATAGGGTGTCTAGTTCTTCTGGGGCAATGCCAGGACCAGAGTCTTCGACTTCAAAGCGAAGGGTAGTTTTTTCTGAGCCATTATTTATTTCTTTTTTGGTTACTTCATCGGTGACTAATGAGGGACGATCGGTTACTACTCTGACTGAAACGCCGCCTTCTTGGGTAAATTTAATGGCGTTGTTGAGTAGATTAATTAAGATTTGGCGCAGTTTAACTTCATCAGTTCGCACGTAGCGAGGAACATCTGAACTGCGCTCAAAAAGTAGCTGTAAATGCTGCTCGTCTGCTTTTAGATGAAACATATCTTCTAAGTCATTTAGCAGGCGATAAAGGTCAAAGTTTTTTTCGTTGAGTGTAGTCTGTCCTGCTTCAATTTTTGATAAATCTAAGACATTGTTGATCAAAGAGAGTAGATGTTCACCGCTACGGCTAATAATGCCAACATTTTCTATGTGTTCTGAGGGTAAGCTTTTGCTACGAGTCATAATTTGGGAAAACCCTAAAATTGCGTTGAGAGGCGATCGCAATTCGTGGCTCATGTTAGCAAGAAAGATGCTTTTAGCTTCGTTGGCAACTTCTGCTTTCTCTTTAGCTTCGGCTAGTTCAGCGTTCAAACCATCGACTTTTCTAGCAGCAAGACGGAGTTCCATTTCATCCATGACGATGCCGGCTAAATCGTTTAAAATTTCCATTTCCTGTGGGGAAATGGAGCGTGGTTGTTTGCTAATCGCGCATAAAGTTCCTAAGCTATAGCCGTCGTGAGTTTGCAAGGGAGCTCCGACATAAAAACGTAGGCCGAAGTCACTGGTTACAAGGGAGTTTTGCGAAGCGCGTACATCGTTAGTAGCGTCTGTAACAACGTAGATATCAGGAGAAAGAATTGCTGATGCACATAAGCCTGGGGAACGGTCAATTTGCTTAACATCTAAACCATGACGTGACTTAAACCAAATGCGATTATTATCTACCAAGCTCACAACAGCAATTGGAACTTGCAGTAGTCGAGCTACAATGGAAGTAACTCGGTCAAAAGTACCCTCTGGGCGTGTGTCCAGAATATCATAACGGTAAAGTGCTTTGAGACGCTCAGTTTCGTTGTCAGGAATCAGTTTTTGATTATTCATAATGAGTGTTTGAGTGGTTTCTAGCTCGCTTGTTGTGGAGTGAACAGGTAGATGCTAAAGTTAGTTTTGGCTGTACCGAACTTGAAGTGATAATAAAATTTAATAAATGCACCTGACAGTCTCTGGTTTATAGCGTTTAGGTTGGCGATCGCGAGTCAAACCAACTTACAAACCGATCGGCTAAATTTATCACTCTCAGTACGAAAGAAGCATTTACAATCGAATTAATTGTTGAATCTGCTTATTTATTGCTGAGTCTGATTACAACCAGATCGTTAAATGCGATCGCGCCTCAATTCTAATCTAATTTATTTGACCCGCCAGCGACTCTGACACGCTGGCATCTATTTCAGAGCAACTACTAAGGGCGATCGCATTCTCGTTGCTCTCAATTACTTTCTTTCGACGCAAACTCCACCTAGCTTCTTCAATACTTCCAATCTGCCATAAAATACTTTTAGATTTACGAATTAGAATATGCCCAAAACTTACACCGTAGAAATTCTCCACCAAGGCAACAGCCATACCATAGAAGTTCCTGAAGATCAAAAAATTCTGTTCGCGGCCGAGGCCGCTGGGATAGAATTGCCTAATTCCTGCAATGCCGGATATTCCCCGTCCGGGCA
>DATGYA010000771.1:0-12388 GCA_035298405.1 Kamptonema sp.
GTTGTAGAAGTTTTGGAGGTGGATGCTTGTTTAGTAGCGACGGGGCGAGTTCCTGTTAGTAAGAATTTAGGTTTGGAGTCGGTTGGTGTTGAAACTGTGCGGGGTTTTATTCCTGTAAATGACAAGATGGCCGTGTTGGCGGGTGGGGAACCTGTGGCGAATTTGTGGGCGATCGGAGATGTGAATGGCAAGATGATGTTAGCGCACTCTGCGTCGGCGATGGGAATTGCGGCGGTGGAGAATATTTGCGGACGCGATCGCGTTGTTGACTACCGTAGCATCCCGGCAGCGGCGTTTACTCACCCAGAAATTAGTTATGTGGGATTGACGGAACCTGCGGCTAAGGAGTTGGGCAAGAATGAGGGCTTTGAGGTGGCTTCTGTCAAGAGTTATTTTAAGGGAAATTCTAAGGCGATCGCGGAAGGTGAAACTGACGGTGTGGCTAAGGTAATTTTCCGTAAGGATACGGGAGAATTGTTGGGAGTTCACATTTTTGGACTACACGCGGCCGATCTAATTCAGGAAGCAGCGAATGCGATCGCGCAGCGAGAATCTGTTCATAATTTAGCTTTTGCTGTCCATACTCACCCAACTCTTTCTGAAGTCTTAGATGAGGGTTATAAGCGAGCTGTAGGTAGTCATTAATTCAGCTTTTCTGGGCGGGCCTGATGTTGGCACCGCCCCAGGAATTAAAAATTAAAAGTTAAAAATTAAAAATTAAAAATTAAAAATTTAAGAATTAAATTCATCATTTTTAATAAACGTAAGGTGGGCGCTCGCCGCCTCAATCTTGTCACGAGTACCTATTATGGTTTCGGCGAGCGCCCACCCTACAACTATAGAAAAAACAAGAGTAATAAGCCATTCTCTTGTAGGAGCAATTTCCCTGCAATCGCCCCAAAAATTAAAAATTTAATTCATCATTTTTAATTTTGCATTTTTAATTTTTAATTAGTAAGCTACTTAGTAGCACTTCCGATTCCGGGAACGCGCCGACTGGGGCGGCGAGAATTCAGAGTAGCCGCTCTTCGTTGTTGCAACGCCTCAACATTAGAGCTCAAACCCAAATCTTCCAAAATTTCCATAGCGGCTCTTTCCCCAGTTTCACAACCTCCTTCCATATAGCCCTGATTGTCCAAAGAAGTATGATCTCCTGCAAAAAACAGATTACCTGCACGCTCTCCTTCTACCCCGCGCATTCGAGTCCATTGACCTACTAAATAGCAGGGATAAGAGCCTTGAAAAAAACGTTCTCCAGGCCAAAAAGCTCTAACTGCTTTACCGATGCGATCGTCTTTAACACCGGGAAAAACTTTATCAAATTGTGATAAAAATCTTTGAGCTTGAGCTTCAGGCGTGCCAGCACCCATCGCTAAACCTTGCGTACCTCCAAGAAACTCAATGACTAAACCGTTACCAGTCGGAGCGAAAGGTGTCGCTTCCCAGGTACTTTGAAACCCTAAATCTGAGTATACAGATGCGGTTGAGCGATAAAGTTCGCGCCAGATTCGGCTGCGATAACCAGTAATTAACTTGGAATTAGTACCGTAGCCTAAATTATTAATAGCGAATAGTTTTTCACGGGACAAATTTACATTGAGCTGAACTTGCCGTAATGTGCTGAATGGTAGTGTGAATAAAATCCGTTCGTAATTGCGATCGAAAGCGCTTTGCCCAGAGCGCAAACTGACGCGATAGCGGCCGTCAGACAGAGAGTTCACAGCTTCTAAAACTGTTCCGGTTTCAATTGAATCTATCAATAAATTTGCCAATCTTTGGGGAATTTGTTCAGTACCACCGTCAAGTTGATACCGCTCGTCGCTATTTCCGTAAATACTAAAATTAGTGGCTTCAGTGCCAATTAAAAACAGCAGATTGAGAGCAGATTGTTCTTCAACATCACGACCGTATTCGCCTGTGTAAGCAATGCGGAGCAATTGCCGAACGACTGTGCTAGTTTCGGCATTTTCTAAATATTCAGCGATGGAAAGATTGTCTAAACGTTCTGCGGTTTGATTAGCTGATTTATAGCTAAGAGTATTTCCGATCGCGTTCAAATCGGTGTCAATTTTCTGAGCTAAGGAAGCAAAGTCTGTGGTTATTTGTTCTAGGGTAACTCTACGACCTTGGAAGTAGAAAGTATCCTTCACTAGACGTTGCTGAACGGCGTTCACGTCGATCGCGCTTAAACCGAGTTCTGTTGCCAAGGAAATCAAAGCAGTATGACCAGTATCAATGAATTCTCCCCCTAGTTCGGCTGGGATCGCCGTTCCTGCTGCTTTGGGTAAGGTGCGAATCCGACCGCCCACGCGGTTAGTTGCTTCGATGATGTCAGTGCGAATACCTGCTTGGCGGAGGCGGTAGGCGGCAGTAAGCCCAGCAATTCCCGCGCCGACGATTAAAATTGGGGATCTTCCCGGCTGTTGGGCTACAGCCTGATGTCCTTCCCGCGTGAAGGTTGTGGCTGCGATCGCTCCTGCTGCTGCTAAGCCTCCGTGTAGTAGGCGGCGGCGAGAGATGCGATGATCCTCGGCGCGATCGCTCGACATACCCAAGAGTTCGCCAGGGGGAATTCCTGTTTCTATCGAAGTCTGGGCGATGCTGTAGGCGCGGCGCAGCATTGTCATCAAGGCAGATTTAGGCATACTCCAGGCACACTCACAACTGTTTTTTGTAGGCTATTGATAGATTTAATTTCGTAAATCTATGTACAATTTACAACACTAAATAGTACAATATCAGAGAGCGGTTTGCACCCTAAGCCAGTGAGAGAATTTTTTAGGAATGTTAGACCTTAGAAGTTTCTTCGACAACACCTTTTATTTACAAAACAACCCAGATGTCGGCGTGGCACTTGCCAACGGCAAAGTCTCTAGCGGGTTTGACCACTTTAACAGATTTGGTAAGTTTGAAGGGCGAGATCCAAATGCTCTGTTTGATACTACCTATTATCTGGAAACCAATACTGATGTAGCAGCCGCAGTAGAACAAAATAAAACTACAGCAGTAGATCACTTCATCAGATCCGGTCAATTTGAGGGTCGCGACCCTAACTTTTTATTTGATACTGCTTTTTATCGGTCGAACAACTCAGATGTTGCAGCAGCAGTCCAACGAAATCAACTTACTTTTGCCGAACATTACCTCAAATTAGGTCAATTTGAAAATCGTAAGCCCAGCCAGATATTCGATCCTAATTATTATTTGGAAAAATATCCAGCGGTGGCAACAGCGGTGAGTAATGGTTTAGTCAAAAGTGCTTTTGAGCATTATGTGCGCTTTGGTTTGGAAGAAAGACTTGCAGGTGCTCCGCCCGATCCCACCGAAAATTTGAACTTGGCAAAAAGCCTGGGTGTACTGAATGGAACTCAAAGGGTGACAGACTTTGTAGGCAATACTGAGCCTGTAGATATTTACAGTTTTATTCTCAATTCTCCTAGTCGTTTAAGTGTAACTTTGGACGGTTTGAGTGCAGATGCGGATCTGGAATTAATTCAGGATATCAACCGCAGTGGATTGGTCGGCATCGATAATCTTGTGGGTTCCTCTACGAATTTCGGGACAGCTTCCGAACAAATTGTAACTTCGGGACTTTTACCAACTGGTCTTTACTTTGTCCGTGTTTCTCAATTTCAAGGCGATACCAATTATAACTTAACATTAGCGTCAGCTCCCCAATCTACATCAATATAGCTAGGGGCAGGGAAGAGGGAACAGGGAACAGGGAATAGGTAAGAGGGCATAGGTAAGAGGGAAAAGCTTACGACTATGCAGGATTATTAACCAGAGGTAGGAGGGAGAGGTTCCTTACAGCTTAGAACTGTTTCTAAGGAGTTGATTGACTATCTTCTGGAGGAGAAGGAGAGGGGAGAGAGGGGAGAGATAAATCTGGCAAATTAGAACGCGATTTGATCAGGGTGGTGGAGACTAAAGCGTAGCCTAAAAAAGCGGGTAAAACCATAGCTGTTAGAAATGCGATCGCGCCCAACCAAGCCAACCAATTTGACCCTGGGCCGTAGTGCGATCGGTAGGGGTCAAAGCGCGGTAACTCGGATCTTTCAATCTCCCGCATTGCGATCGGACGTTTGAACCGCACTCGGCGATCGTCGAGCTTTTCAAGTAAAATCCAGCCGACTTGTGCCTCTTCATTACACAACCGATGAAAAATAGCAGGATTGCGGAACAGATCGCTTGAGGCTCGCACAATTTTAAACTCCCAACCAATTAATTGAGAATCGTTAAAACTGGTTTTGGTATTGCCGTTTGATTCTGCTCGATCTGTCGCAGCCAGATTATCATCTTTCGATTCGTAGCGCGTCAAGATTTCTTCCTCCTCCTCACTTTGTTGCATTTCAACAAACTGATAACGGTAGAGCCAACTGCCAGCGATCGCCGCCTCAATGCCGAGACTGCCAACCATTAGGCTCAAAATCACAATTTCAAGCATACTCAAAAAATTGTTAACGGTTAACGGTTAACGGTTAACGGTTAATTAATTTAATCTTTGATTTTCAAATAACCTTCAACCAAACAGTCTGCACCCACTGAACGCCAACTAACTCGCTCTAAGGCGATCGCCTCTGTCATCTTAGCAAAACCCAAATCGCCAACGGGGGAAGGAGCAGCCTCGCCGCCTACAATTTTAGGGGCAATAAAAGCCAAAACTTTCTGCACAGATCCGTCCGCGATCGCACTTGCAGCCAAAGTACCACCACACTCCCACAGCACCGACAGCAAAGAACGGTCATAAAGATAAGCCATCACTCTCGCAGGCGTTAACGGCAACAAATCCACCACTTCCACCCCCTTTACCGCTAAAAAATTCCGAAACTCAGGATTAGTCCCCGCTTGAGTCAACACCAAAGTCGGCGCATCCCCCGTTTCCCACAAGCGAGACGACTTAGGCAAATCTAGAGTGCGACTCATCACCACCCGCAGAGGATTGTGCCTACCTTCTTGATGGCTAGTTAATTGGGGATTATCCAGCCGCACCGTATTTCCCCCAACAATCACCGCATCGCAAGCCACCCGCAAAGCGTGTACCTCACTCCTAGCCGCTTCGCCTGTCACCCAAGCGCTGTGACCCGTACTGGCAGCAATTTTCCCGTCCAGAGTCATCGCATACTTCAAAATTCCAAAAGGCCGGTGGTAGAGAATCCGGTGTACAAAAGCTTCATTCAGTTTCCGACAAGCTTCCTCTTCCACACCCACCACCACTTCTATACCCGCTTCCCGCAATCTGGCAATTCCGCTGCCAGCTACCAAAGGATTTGGATCGACCATTCCCACCACCACTTTTGCCACACCAGCGGCAATTAAAGCCTCAGAACAGGGGGGAGTGCGTCCGTAGTGATTGCAGGGTTCTAGATTAACGTATACAGTCGCTCCCTGAGCTTTTTCTCCCGCCTCTCTGAGTGCAAAAACTTCTGCATGGGGCTGTCCTGCACCTGGATGAAACCCTTCCCCGACAATTTTGCCATTGAGAGCGATCGCAGAACCAACCAAAGGATTAGGAGCCGTTTTGCCCAAAGCGCAGCGGGCGAGTTGGATGCAGCGCCGCATCATCGCTGCATCAAAATCTTGTATGCTCTGTTGAGTTTTGCCTTCCTGTTGCCCATTACCTGAGTTAATATTCAGTTGAGCTTGGGTGGGGAAAGTTTCCATGATTTTGCTGTGGAGTCTAACCCTGAGTGTACTAAGAAATACGCTATGTGCAACCTGGACAATTCAATTTATGTTAAATCGGCGATCTTTAAACGACGATTGTAGGGTGCGTCAGATAAAATGATTAATTGAATAACCAGAGTTTGAGTGCCTGACGCACCTACAAATAGTGCCACTTGCCTAAGTCCTATTTTACTAAGGCCTCACCACGCTGATAGAAAGTGCGAGCATAATCAGTCCAGACCCCTTGCCCCCAGTATCGAAAACAGCTTGTTTGAAGTAACAAGTTGTAGAGCAAAGCTTGCTGATATTGAGGTTGCTTAGTCACTGAAGGATCTTGTTGCACTAAAGGGTCATACTTTGTGTGAAATGCCGCGCTGAGTTGAGTCATGGGTTCTAAAACATTTTCGTATCCTTTCACCCAACTCAGATCGTTTGTCCAAGAAGCGCCATCCATGTGAAAACTGTGGTCGGTTTGTTTCAACTCTTCTATCGCCTTTTTTACCGCCTCTGGCGTGGTATTTTCAGTAGAAACTCGCTGCCATATTTTGTGTTGATTGACTGCTTGACAAGTGGGATAATTCTCAGGATTCACACCCGCAGCCTCAATCATCTCTAAATATTCAGTACCATTAAGTGCGACAACACCTGATTTGCCGCCGCCTTGTTCGCGGATTTCATGGCAAGCTTTGAAAAAAGCGCTGGGAAATTCATTCATCATTACGCCGCCATTTTCCCCGTCAGCAATTTGGGTGACTAGAGAGGGAATAGTAACGTTATCAATTTGTTGTTTATTCCGCCCTTTTGCTTCGTAATAGGGCTGCATTTGACCCACTAATTTTGTATCAGATCCTTGGGTTTTAATTAACACAGTAATGCTAGTGGTTTCGCCAGAGGAATTACGGGCAACTAAACGATTAGGAATATATTTCCGATCCTGTTGCAGTGGGGAACCGTCCAGATTTTCAATTGAATGTTCTTGCACCATCAGCCAGCGATAGCCGCATTCTTTGAGGGCTTTGATATATTCATAGAGGGTGTCAGGGTGATTTGGTAAGTGCATTTCTGGTGGAGAAAAGCCTTTGACGCGCTTTAAAGCATCGTAGCCAAAAATGGCAGCAAAGTGATGTTGCCAGGCAACTATTTGGAGTTTAAGATCGGGAATTGGGGTTGAGGGGACGACGGCATGACTCCACATCGTCCCTAACCATTCTACATAAGGTTGATACTGCGGATCGCAGGTGATGCGTTTGAGATTGTTGAGTATATCTTCACGTCCCATTTGGTGCAATCCCCACAATAAATTGCCAGAATAATCGAGCATAATCCGGGGATTGCAACCTTCAGAAATTAGTTTAGGGATAAATTCTCCCATGCGACCATAGCACCAGGAAAAAACTTCTGCATTGTGGTTATCGCCTTCGCCTGGATGTTCAAACATATACTGGAGATTACTGATTGGGTCGCCATTAATACCTGCTGGAATGGTTGGTTGGTGCAGGTGTAAGGCGCAGGCAAATCCCGCTGCAATGTCTTTCAATTGTAAATTTGTACTAGGTAAAAATACTGGTTTGTTTTCTTGAACTGCTGCACTGATTTCTGTCTCAAAACCGCAGATATTCGGCAATTCTGAGTGTAATTCTTCTAAAACGGGTAGGTTAAGAGATGGAGCTTGTGTAGTCATGTATTTTCCTGGTTATTAACTGCCATCATACTCTCATAGTAGTTTTTGTACAAACTATTCCCAAGTTTGTAACTGAGTTATCCAATGTTGCACTAAAGAGGTAATGCGATCGCGCCGAGTTTCAAAAGTTGCAGCTATCCAGATAAAAATGATGCCAAAGCCTAAACCGATTACCCATTTAATGAAGGGATAGTCGAAAATTAGGATTACTAATTGATAGAAAGCATTAATTAAAAAAATCGTACTCCCTACTAATAAAAAAGCCCGAACTCGCAAAGCTAAGCCAGTAAATATTGCAGCTAAACTAAACATTCCTGGCACTAACCCATTACCATGCTGAGTTAATAAAGCTACGCCGCAAATCAAGCTGGAACCTAGCATTCGCAACAGGTGGCGATTGTCTTTTTGATCTGGTAATTTGAGGGCGGGATCGACTTGGGCAATGTATAGCAGAGTGAATCCTAAAGGTGTTACATATAACTCTGGCTGAGTTAATCCTATTCGATCAAACCACCGCAGGATTACCCAGTCAATAAGTAGCGCACTGATGTAAGTAAAGCGGAGTTGTTGATTGTCCCAAGCTAAAAAGATATAGAAGGCGGCTGCTATTAGCAAACTCAGGGGGTGAAAATTGTTTTGACTTTCTGCGATCGCGATTATCGGAATCAGAAATGCGGCGACTTTCCAAGGTTTTTTTGACCAACCCCAAGTTTCCCAAGGTAGAATGTAAATCAAATAAGCAAAGACTGATGCGATCGCAGCTTTCCACAAAAATAGCGGCCCAGCAATAAAACGCGCTACTGGTGTATTCAGCCAGTACAGTCTGATGGCAAATGCCTCAATAAAACCGATATAAACCCAGTTTTCTCCCCAGTGAAGTTGAGGATGGCGGCGGCCTTGAAAAATGGCATATTGAACTAAAAATATGCCTGTTCCTAATCCCAAAAGCATCGCCGATTCAATAGGATAAGCTGATGCCGAAACTAATAGCAAGCTACTCCAAACCCAGTGGATATGAGCAACAATTTTTAGTTCTTGAGGGGTGAGAAGAAAATAATTAATTAACCAAGGAGAAAGCAGGCGATAGGCATACATGATACTGGTGCCGAGAGTTGCTAGGATAATTAATCCATCGCCCAATGCACCGCCTGATGATTTACTGAGTTGATAAATTACCAGTTCGTAGCTAGAAATCGAAATGCCTATTATGCCTAAATAAACGAGGGTTTTAAATTCTGGTTTCCGCCTGCCAATGCCGATCGCGATTAAAGATATCCCTAAAGAAGTCAATCCTGTCCAACTGGTGAAGGTGTGCGATCGCAGTATTACTCCCAATACACCGTAAAGCAAGGGGATAATATGAATGCTAGGAAAATTATCGGGATTCTGGGCTCTATTTCTCCAAAAATCTCCTAACAATTGAGTTGCCAGTCCTAATGCGATATTAGCGATTGCTAAGTGAACTGTTTGGCTGCCTGTAAAACCTAGAATTTCTGCGGTTAATAACTCTAAAGCCCAAGCTAATCCGTAGACTGCCCAAGGCGAAAACTGTTGATAACTGCGATAAGCAATGGCTGCTATTATGATTATAATAGTAATAATAGCTGAAGTCGAAGTATAGAAATTAATGCTAGCAATTTTTCCATATAAACCCCAAGAGTGAATGCTGATAATGGTTAGTAATGTACAAGTAAGTGCGATCGCCCAACCATCTGCTGCCTGTGCGTAAATTTGTTTAATTGGTAATTGGTTATTTTCCTGTTGTATCTCACCTGCGCTGCGGTTTAACCAATGGCGAATTAGCCACAAACTGAGGATTGCGATCCCGCTGGCAATTAACCAAGCTGACGGTGATTCTTTGGGAAATCCTAGCATTCCTTCCCACAGCAAAGCACCGCATAAACTTAGACTAAATCCTAAAGTAATTACTGCTAAGGGCAATTGCGGCAAATATTGGGTATTGACTAACATTAATCCAGTTGCTACGCCTAAACTAATTAACCGATTTCCCGGCAAAATTATGGTCAGAGTTTGGGCAATGACTAAAGCGATCGCACTTAATTTTGTTGCTAAGCGCCCTGACAGGGAATCTGTGTATTTGGCAACAGCAGTTAAAGCAATAGGTGTTACCAGCCACAGCAAACACGAATCCAGATATTTTGGGGAATTTATTTCTAATAGCCAACAAGAATTAGTTAACAAAACGAAACTGGTTCCTGCTAAAGCTAATCCCAAATTCCACGAACTTTTAACGGCGGAAGGAGGTAAGCGAAAGCTAGAATTATTTTCGCGTTGTTGTTGAGTATTGAAATTGACAAACAATATCCATTCAACTAGCATTATTAACAGTAATATTGCTGCCCATGCGCTTTGATTGAGACTAGGAAAAAACCAGTCTATTGCAGAAAAAATTGTAGCTAAACCAATAATGTGGGTAAGGTAAACCCGGAAGGAAGTGTCGAGATTTGATAACGGAGAATCTGGTGTAGCTGCGGTGATATATTGCCACGTTACCCACGCTAAAGTTAAGCTAAAGCCTAGCAAATTGAGAGTACGCAATAAGGGATTGATGGCACTGATGATAGTCAAACTCATCCCGAAAATAAGCGCGATCGCTTCCCCAAAACCAGCAAGCCGAGGCTGTTGCTGGCGATAGAGCCATTGTGTGAAACTAACTGTTAAAATTAGGTAAGGAAATAAGGCGATGCTTAGTAATGCCCAAGGATGTTCTTGAGAGCGAGTAATTTGAGTTAAAATAACGAGAGCTTGCGTTTTAACTTCAAAGGGAATTAACCGCCAAAATAGCCAGATTGCCTGAAGCGCGATCGCGAATAAAATTGCCAGATCGACCTTTCGCCAGAACCGTGTTAAACGGCTACCAAAAAACCATAAAGCTAGTCCGCTAACTGCCAAGGCTTGCCCCGGAACTTTGTCTACAGAAACCAACCAACCCAAGCCTAACAAACCACCTCCTATTGTTTCCCAATTGAACAATTTTGCCGGAGTAGGCTGACTTGAAGAATTATCCTGCTGCTGTTGGTCTAACCATGCTAAAAGTGCGCCGCAAATGCCCAAAGCTAAACCGATTTCGCTAATCTCTACACTCTTAACAAATATGGCACGTCCTAACAATATTGCCAAAGCATAGACGACTAAAGTTACTTTTTTAGAAGGAAGAAAATCTCGTTTTAAAGCTGAACTTTGGCTGACAACTTCTTCCTCTCTATGTGGTATTTGGTGCTGGCGAGTTTGATAAAAAGTAATAATTACC
This sequence comes from Kamptonema sp., assembly GCA_035298405.1. Lineage (GTDB taxonomy): Bacteria > Cyanobacteriota > Cyanobacteriia > Cyanobacteriales > Microcoleaceae > Kamptonema. The sequence goes on from DATGYA010000771.1 coordinate 10,620, forward strand.
GTGCTAATAGTTCCCAAATAAACAGCTATTAATGCTGCTCCCGACCATCCCCAACCAGAATGTAAATAACTCAGCGCTAAATGATTTATTGTACTTAATCTAGCTGTGCTAGTTGCTGGCAAATTTTCCGATCGATCTTGTAGAAGTTTCCAGGTAATAAATGTCAGAATCCCCGCCGCTGCTAATGCTACTGGCCAATCTAACGGATATCGCCATAGCCCAAAGGTATCCATTGCCCAAAAATTTATTGGCACTAACAATAGCGTCACCAGTTGCAAAGTCTGACCCGTTAATTGCAAATTTCTCTGCTTGCTAGCCCAGCCGCTAATGCCCCAAAAAGTTAAAGTGTAACCTAACAAAACTCCGTACTGTCCAGCCGCAGGAAACCGCTGCCATTGAGAAGCAGCTAGCACTCCTGAAGAGATAACTACTAAAAATACTCCTAAAAATAGCAGCCAAACTACGCTAAGTTCTGCCATCAGCGAGTGCAAAACAGAGGTAAGAAAGTTGGGTGTAGGAGGAGATACTGTCTGTGGGTTGGGAGTATTTGTAGCAGATAAAGCTGGGGATGTTGTTTGGGGAATTAAGCTAAAAGAAGGCTCGGCTGCTGGTTCTGGCAACCGACATACTAGGTACTTTGAGGATAACTTTTTAACCTGAGCTTCCGAGAGCAAACCTAGATGTAGCCAAGCATCTAGACCTGCTAATAACTGCGGGTGGGAAGTTCTAACAACTATCTCAATTTCATTGGGTGGATTAGGTGGGGGTGACATCAGTTTTATGTTTTAGAAATTGTAGGAATTATACACTTAACTAATGGGATTAGAAATCGCTGCTATACAAAGAAAGTCGGCGTAGGCCGACTAAAGTATGTTGTGTGCGATCGCAAACCTATTCTCTACGCGATCGCGCCCTTAATCCAGCTTTTCACCACTTAGAATAAAAATCGGATCTACAGCCGCAAAAGTTTGATGAATTCCCCGCGTTTCCAAACGATTAACCGCCGACTGCACCACCTCAATATTGCGAACTTGTAACTCTGCAAACCCTTCAGAAAGAGTATACAAACTCTCCAAATTGCCCGCAGTAGCAACAACTCGGCCTTGGGGTAGCAAACACCGCCAAACTTCTTCGAGAATTACTTTAAGTGGCCGCCCTCCTTCAATGCAAACTCGGTGAGGACGAGATGGCAAATCTTTAAGGCATTCCGGTGCGCTACCTTCAATTACTTCTACATTTTTGATCTCGAAGCGATCGCAATTCCTCCGAATTAAACTTGCTACCTCTTCATCGCGTTCAACGGCAATAATTTTACCTTTAGGACACAACAAACCAGTTTCGACTGCAATTGTTCCAGTACCCGCGCCGATGTCCCAAACCACCGAGTCAGTTTGCAACCGCAAGTGCGAAATTAACAGCAGCCGTACTTCTCGTTTGCTCATAGGAATACCGGGCAAACGCTCAAATAAATCATCGGGAATACCGGGGGTAACATAAGGCCAAAGCATAATAATTTTAGATTTTAGATGAGATTTTTGTAGAAGAATTCCATCGCCTCAACAGCTTGGAAATGTCAATCTTTCACTACCTTAAACCTTTTCAGGGTCGGATCGCTACATCCCGTTATACATCCCCCTAAAATTAAGATTTGTTGCAAATACTCAAGAGCTTGGGAAGTAATGATTTCACCAGGCATTAAGACTGGAATGCCGGGGGGATAGGGACAGATCAGTTCAGCACTGACGCGATCGCAAGCCTTTTCTATAGAT
>DATGYA010000772.1:0-3567 GCA_035298405.1 Kamptonema sp.
GTATGGACTGCTGAAAATTTTGAGTCTGTTTCCCAATCCTTGCCAGTACCTTTTCCGCGCCCACGTTGCTGAAGAAAATAGTAAAGTTCGGGGTGTAGTTCAGGTTTCGCCTTTCAACCGTACTCGCAGCACTTGGCGAATCGATAGAGCTTTTGTGGATGCAGAAGCTAGCAGCAAAGGAATTGGTTCGTTACTGTTGCGTTACTGCTTTGAGAGTATCTGGGAGGCTCGTACCTGGCTGTTGGAGGTGAATGTTAATGATAAAAATACTCTAGCCCTTTATCGGCAGAATGGCTTTCAACCTTTAGCTCAGATGACTTACTGGGCGATCGCGCAAGAACGGCTTCAAGAATTAGCAAAGGCTACGCCAGACTTGCCTAATCTGTTACCAGTCAGCAACGCCGATGCTCAGCTACTCTACCAATTAGATACTGCATCGATGCCGCCTTTGGTGCGCCAAGTCTTCGATCGCCATATCCAAGACTTTAAAACTACCTTTTTGAGCGCTTTGATTGAAGGTTTTAGACAATGGCTAGACCGCACTGATGTGGTGAGCGGCTATGTATTTGAACCGCAGCGGAAAGCCGCGATCGGCTATTTTCAGGTGCAATTGTCCCGTGAGTGCGATCGCCCCCACGTCGCTCAGTTGACAGTACACCCTGCCTATACCTGGCTTTACCCAGAACTACTGTCGGAAATGGCTCGTCATGCCTTAGATTTTCCAGGTCAAACCTTACACCTAGTCTCTGCTGACTATCAGCCGGAACGGGAAGCTTATCTAGAGCAAGTAGGAGCCAACCGCATCGAACACACCTTGCTGATGTCCCGCTCAGTCTGGCACAAACTGCGAGAATCTAAGTCTGTTTCTCTGGAAGGACTCCAGCTATCGGAAATGCTGCAAAACTTCCAGCCAGCTCGCAAACCTGTACCGAGTCGGATGTCCTGGTTAGGCCCAATGGCAGGTCAAACCAGCGGCACGCCGACAACAAACACCGATAGCAAGCCTAAATTATTAGATGGTTTAAGTTCACCACCTAGCGCTGCTTCCGAAATCCCAGTATCGGACGTTAAAAACGTTTCACCAACATTAAAATCAGATGTGCCTTTCAATCCTAATCATTTGGGAGAAACTAATCCTTGAGTCTCGATCGCAAGTCTAAAAGAATTTCAGCATTGGGGTTAGATATCGGTCAAAAGCGCATCGGTGTAGCTGGATGCGATGGCACTGGTCTAATTGCTACTGGCCTGGGTACTCTCACGCGCTCATCTTTTGAGCGAGATGTAGCTCAACTACGGGAACTCGTGCAAGAACGGGATGTACAAGTTCTAGTTGCTGGTTTGCCTTACACCATGAACGGGACTTTAGGCTTCCAAGCTCGACAAGTACAGAAATATGCCTCGCGGGTAGCATCAGCCCTGAGTTTACCTTTAGAATATGTAGATGAGCGGCTGACTTCTGTTCAAGCTGAACATTTACTTTTGGCTGAAAATATTTCGCCTTCCAGAAACAAGGCCCTGATTGACCGCAAAGCAGCAGCTCTGATTTTGCAGCAATGGCTAGATGAGCGGCGATCGCAAGCAAGTTTGGAGCTCTAAAAGTAGGTTGAAATTGATATTACACTTTTAATTTTTAATTTTTAATTTTTAATTTTTTTGATATTACACTTTTAATTTTTAATTTTTAATTTTTAATTTTTAATTTTTAATTTCGTGATATCCTGAGTGTGCAAAGAAGCTTCGCATCGTTTGCGAGCTCTCGCTATCAGCGAGAATATTTCCCAGTGCCTTTGGCTACTGTCGAGTGCAAATAATATATAAGCGATGTTCTCATCCCCATCTCCCAAACGGAATGGACATTCCGACGAAGTTCCCATCACCCTGACTGATGAAGTAGGGCGAACGCTGACTTGCAGCATTGAATATTCTATGGACGTAGAGGGCCAAGAATACGTCCTGCTGCTTCCCGTTGACTCGCCAGTAGAAATTTTTACTTGGCAAGGAGACGAGGCGGACGAAGCAGCTATCCCTGTAGAAGACGAAGCCGAAATTGAAGTAATTTTTGACACTGCGAAAGTTGTCCTGCAAGAGCATAACTTAAAGCTGCTGCGGACGGCTGTAACGCTAACTGTTGCTGGCGAACTTCCGGAATTTTCGGAAGAGGATGCTGCCCCAGAGTCTACAAGCGAAGATGAATCGGATTTTGAGGAACTTATGTGGCTAGCTAGCTTCTACCACGAAGAACAGGAGTATGCTGTATACACCCCTCTCGATCCGTTCTTCATCTTGGCACGGATGAATGCGGACGGTAAACCGGAACTCCTCTCAGCAGAAGAGTTTGAGAAGTTGGAGCCGTTGTTGCCCATGCTTGAGGATCAGTTCTTTGATGAACTAGAATAGAGCACGAGCCTGCTGATTTGAGATTTGAGATTTGAGATTGGCGGAAAAAGCTAAAATTGGCAATTCTTTAATCTAAAATCTTTCTGCATTTAGTTAACCCGCCAAGCAATCCAGACAACTGACAATGAATACAGAACCACAGACAAAGGGCAACGGGCGAAGTCGGCCGGGAAAACGCAATCAGCGTTTTTCTAATGTGCTGTTTTATTTGATCTTGCTGCCTGCAATTTGGGGCTTGTTTGCTTGGCAGGGCTGGGCTTGGTGGAGTTGGGTGAGCTCTCCGCCAAAAACAGCAGCGCCAAATGCCTCCCCGCAACAAAGCGCTGTTTCTATCCAAATTCCTCCTGGTACTTCTAGCCAGCAGATTGGGAAAGATTTGGAGGCGGCGGGGCTGATCCGTTCTGCTACTGGTTGGAATTTGTGGGCGCGGTGGCTGACTCTGCAAAACCGCCAGGGTGGTTTTAAGGCGGGAACTTACCAATTATCGCCGACGGTGCCGCTGACGGCGATCGCTGACAAAATCTGGAAAGGAGAGGTAGTTCAGTTAAGCTTCACCATTCCAGAAGGCTGGTCTTTGGAACAAATGGGGAGTTATTTTGAAGCTCAAGGTTTTTTCCCGAAAGCTGATTTTCTGGCGGCGGCCAGCCAGGTTCCTTACGGTTATTATCCCTGGTTGCCTAGTGGTTTGCCTCACTTAGAAGGGTTTTTATATCCCGATACTTATCAGATAGAAGGCGATCGCGTCAATCCAGAAGCTGTCGTTAAACAAATGCTCAGCCGTTTTGAGCAAGTGGCTCTACCCCTCTATCAAAAAGACCAAAAGCAAACTAAGCTTGACTTAAAAGACTGGGTAACTCTAGCCAGTATTGTGGAAAAAGAAGCTGTGGTTTCCTCGGAACGCAAACGTATTGCTGGCGTGTTCAGCAAGCGGCTGCAACTGGGGATGAATTTGGGAGCCGATCCGACTGTTGAGTACGCCCTCGGCATTAGGCAAACTCCCGATCGGCCTCTGACTTTGAAGCAAGTGCAAACGGCTTCTCCTTACAATACTTATGTCAATGCTGGTTTGCCCCCAACGCCGATCGCGGCTCCGGGACTGGCAAGTTTAGAGGCCGCTCTTTATCCTGAAAATACAGAATTTCTGTATTTTATGGCTCGTTATGACGGAAC
>DATGYA010000773.1:0-12315 GCA_035298405.1 Kamptonema sp.
AAATGTCGGCTAAAACCAACCATAACAGCATCGTAATAGGCTTTATAAGACTTCTCCTTCCAGTCGCCTATCATTGGATCAAATGGTTTGAATAAATTATCTCCGTAAATTTCGTAAGCTAGAGTAAGAGTGTCTAAAAAAATACCCTCTAAAATATTGACATCTTCCTCTGAAAAACTCACACTTTTCATCATGTATAAATCAAGAAATCCTTCCATTCCTCTGCGGAAGTGATCTACATTACGCAGAGCAAAAAAACGTAAAACTAACTCTGCATCTTCCATTTTTTTATAAAGATTATTTTCGATAATTTGCTCATCGTTATCGTCTTTAGGAATTCCCCAAGCATTAGCAAAGATGGGATGCCGTGCTAATTTGAGCAACAATAGATTAAATTTGCCATGATATAAACAGTTCCGTGCTTCCTGCTGACTTAACTCTACTCCTCCGGTATTAATCCGCTCGAATGTTTTTTGTTTGAGGAACAAAGCTTCTTCCAAATCGGTGGTTGATTCTGTAATAATCACAATAGTAGATATAGACCGACGATCGATCCCCGCCTGAATTTTTGCCGGCAGTTCTCTGTAAGTATGCCCATTCAATTCCGGCCAAAGTTCTAGCCCTCTCAATATCAGTTGGTTTTGATAAAAATCCCGAATAGCACTGATTCTCTGTTGACCATCCATTACTTCATAAGAATTATATTTAACTTCATAAAGTATAATGGGAGGCACAGGAATATTAATTAAAAATGATTCGATCAAACGTGATTTCTTTTTGTCATCCCACCGAGGTCTTCTCTGAAAGTAAGGTTGTAAATTCATATAACCAGGTTTTTTCAGTGATTCAACAAAACTTGGTAGCTTTTCACGGTTGATTTCGGTAATGATTCTTTTCTCTCTTGACTCGTACTTATCGTTAATGTTAATCTCAGACATTTTAATCGGAGATTTTGCAGGAGCTTTTTCCCACATCTTTTCTTCAACTGGTGCAAGTGGCATTGTCTGCATCCTCCGTCAGCCCAACTTTCATCACATAATTATAGCGTTCCCAGGCTGTGCCTGGGAACTGGAAACAGAATCTACTTATCCGACACAATTAAGGTAGAGGAAGCCGATCGCCCAAATTCTTCAGGAGCGTATTGTAAATGAGCTTCTGCACCTGGCCAGAGATAGGTTCCGGGGGTGACAGAACGGACGAGGTAGTGGAGGCTGTAGGCTCCGGGTTCGAGGCGATCGCTATAAGCAACAACGCGATCGCGATACATCGTTTTATAGCCAATTTGCCAGCTATCTGCTTGAGATTCTACCGCCTTTGTAGAGGTTTGAAAACTGTTATCAATTGGTTCAAAACCAGCAGGTAACTGGTCAGTAATTACCACACTATCTACAGGATGATCCGCGATAATTTCTAAACCGATATCAAACACTTGTCCAACTCCTACAGTCAGCGGTTGAGGAATAGAAAGTTGTTGCTTTCCTAACACCTTATCCTCACCCGCAGGCCGAATTTCTCGGACTACGCGCAACCCATTTAACCGTCCCGGTTGATTGCCCTGCAAGCGATAGCCATAATTGACCAGATAGTGCAGCGTGCCTTGACCTGATTTCTGAATGATTAAATCGCCATTTCGCGGCAATTGATCCGTCGCTACAGTGATAAACTGACTGGGATTGCGGTAGCCGTCAAACTGAATCGAATCTAACTGTTTGCCAGCCAGCTTTACGGTAGCACTAAACTTAGGTGGTGTTGGTTGAGTCTTGCTGTAATCGGCTAAAGCTGCGAGGGCTTCTGCATTATCATAAGTGCTTTGCCAAGTGCCGTCACGCCGCAAATTTAGGAGACTTTGCAATAAGCGATCGCTATCTTCTGCTTTGATTTTTTGAGCAATAAACAGCCGTAAAGCTTGAGCTTGAATAGCTGTAGAAGAATCTATCCAGTTTACATTTTTAGGCAAAGTCACCGTTGCATTACGACCTGTGATATAGATAGTTTTTTTCAACTCGTTTGCCAGCGCTTGTGACTCGTTTTCCCATTCTTTAAACTGAGACAAGTAACGCGCCAGCTTAATCTGAGTAACGAGATTGTATTGACTACGTTGCTGATAAATATCAGCCAGAAAATCATTGCGCTTTTCACCTAAATTTGCTAAGGCAATTAGAGAGAATAATCTTACCTGATTCTTGCAAATTTGCTCTTTGCAAAAATCATATTGTCCGGGGTCAGCGAGAGTTTTCTTTAAGTAGTCTGTCAGGCGAGATACCATCCCAGAATCTACCGTATTGGAAAAATTCTTGGATGCAGATGCGATCGCATTCGCAGCATAGGGAGTTACAAAGGGGTCAGAGTTTTCTTGTCCGGGATAGGAGGCAAAACCACCATCGGGACGCTGGAGTTTTTGGAGTTTGTCAAGTGCGATCGCAGCTTCTTTGTTAGGATTAAAATCTTTCAAACTTTGACCGTATTGTTGAGAAAGAGTTTGCAAATTAGCTGCAATAGATAATTGACTCGCCGCAGGTTCTAAAAACGGCAATTGTTCTTCCTGCAAAACCTGCTTCGCAGGTGCCACAATTTCCGGTATCAACGTACTAGCTAGAGAAATCTCTAAACCGCCGACATCAGACACGACATTTTTATCAACTTTCAGCGGAATTTTCACCTGCTGTCCCCCCCTTTGTAAGGGGGGATTGGGGGGTATTGTTCCCGCTTCCACAACGTTTTCTGTAACCTCTAAAGGCTTCACCTCTAAAGGCACTTCAAACGCATCTACATTGCCGTTTAATTGCGTGGCAAACTGAACTTTAGCATCACCCGCATTACCCGCCACAAGGGGAAAACGATAAGCACGAGTACCAGATTCAGCTTTAGTTTCTAGATTCGCCGCTGTTGGGTTATTGCCTTCAAATTTCACAGCACCAGCGACTTGACTGTTAATTTTCAGAGAGCCTTGCTGCTGAGTATTGTTAGTAACAGATAAGCCAGCTTGAATGCGATCGCCTGGACGCGCAAACTGCGGTAAAACAGGATTAGAAATCAGCGCTTTAGTAGTAATAAACGTTGCGTCACCATTACCAAAATCTAAATTTCCATCAGTAGCAACAGCCATCACCCGCCAAGTAGTTAAATTGTCAGGCAGTTTAAATTTGACACTCGCTTTCCCGCTAGCATCTGTAACCACAGAGCCGTTGTAATAAGCCAAAGCTTGAAAATCTTTGCGGATGCGAGTATTTGCTGCACCTGTTGAAAAGCCGCCGCCATAACCCCAACCTTTTGCCAGGGGTGAAGCCATATTTTCTAATACTACATTCGGTCGATTATCGCTGAAGCGGGTAGAAATAGATTGCTCCGCATAAACAGTTTTTACCAAATCCGGCGGGCGATAACCAGTCAGTTGCAGTACCGCTTCATTGACCGCCATAACTGTAAATTGTCCTTTTATTGGTTTCCCCTGATTGTCTTGCAATTGCAGTTGTACAGTTTCCTCTGCACCAGGTTGTAATTCTGTTTGCTGGGGAGTAACTTGGACTTTTAAATATTTAGCATCCAAGCTAGTTTGAAAAGGAGCAAAACCAATTTTTACCAGATTTTCCAGACTTCCCGGTTCCACCTGTTTTAAACTCTGACCTTGGCGAACTAGCACAGCTTCTACCGCTGCATTTGGTAACATTTCCGGCGTTACTTGGAACTGGATTTGAGGAGCACCACCCTTAACTTTAGTGACAGTTTGATAGAGAGTTTTATCGCGCACAACTGCAAAGTATAACTCTGCTTCTGGATAAGGCGACTGAATCAAAGCTGTTGCTGTTTCGCCTGGTTGATAGCTTTTCTTGTCGAGTTTGACTTCCAGACGATTATTTTCATATCTGTTACCCCAGCTTACGACATTTTCCCCTGTTGCCCAAATCTGCAAGTCAGTAGCAGTTACTTCATTATTAGTGTCAGCAAAATTAGCTCGAATGCGGTAAGAACCAGATTCAGGAGGATTCAGAGATATTGTTTGAGGATTGCTGCCAGATTTTACCTCTGCTTTTGCTACTGTTTTGTATTCGAGTTGATTGCGAGGAGTGCGGCTTCCTTCGACTACTTGGGTGACGCTGCTGTAGTTGATTTTTTGAAGTTCAACGCGGATTTTTTGACCTTCTAATACTTTACCATTAGGATCGGTGACGATGACTTGAATGGGTAAAGCTTTGCCTGCATCGGCGACGAAATTTGTTTGTAAACCAATTAGGCGATCGCTCGGCAGTGCAGTAAATGTTTTAGAATCTGAAACAGACAAGTTTGAGACATCGGAAACTTCTACATCTACCCGATAATTCATCGGATAAGGCAAATCTTTTCCGACTGTAAATGTTTTATTTACCTTACCACTTGTATCCAAGACTGCATTTTCTTGTAGCACATCAGTGCTTACATTCGGGCTTTCTTCGGGCCAAAACCACTGCCGCCCAAAGGAAAATTGTTCCCAATTTTTTGGGGTAAATTCTGTTTTGCGACGGGTAACGTAATATTTAGCCTTTCCACCTTCCACTGGGGAACCGAAAAGATAATTACTTTGAGCATTTGCCTCAATTTTATCGTCAATCAGAGCGAATTCTTTATCAATGCTTAAATCTACTTTGAAATTGGGCGGTTTGAATTCAGCAATCCGAAATTGACCGGAAATTTCTGCTCCGCTTTCCCCTTTCGCTAGAATAGAATAGTAACCTAAAGGTTGATTGCTATCAAGGGGCAATTCTAGAGAAAATGTGCCAAATTCATTAGTTTTTTGAGTACCTAAATCAGTCGCAGTGCCGTTAGGATTTTGCAGCGTGACTGTGTAATTAACATTTTTATCCTGCTTGATAACTCCATTTTGGAGATAGTAGGCAGTTCCGGTAAACCAAGCTTTTTCTCCTGGCTGATAAAGTTGTCGATCTGAGAAGATTGTACCGCGCGATTGTGGTTTATTACTGTTCCAATCTCCTCCCTCGATGCCGTAGCCATAAGCCCCGCTATATTCTTCAGTTCGAGCAAATGCCCAGTCTTTATTTTCGCGGGCAATGACTAATAATTTAGGTGGTTTTTCAAAGCTACCAACCTGAGATTGAATGCACTTTTGTAAATTCTCACGGCTTAGCAGTAATGTACCATTCGTGTCAGTTTTACCCGTTGCACAAGGGGTAGGTTGAGGTCGCGATTTTGCGTCTAATTGGGATTCGTAAATCTCGATGGCTGTTGATGCTGGGGAACCGTCATCGAGATGGTGTACTCGAATTAGACCAGAATCGGGAAACCACTGGGCAAATACTCCCAAATTTGTCAACTGTACTAAGCCATAATTGGCAGGTTCTCGCCATTGCTGTTTACCCTTTTCATCGGAGTAAATATTGGTGCGTGCTTGTACTCCATAGGCTAGCATTCCCGTTGCATAACCCAGTTTTTCTCGTAAGGGAACTGTTATCTCTGCCGACTGATTTTTCTTAGCTGGAACTGGGAAAGTTTGCCATTCAGAAGGATTGGGCAGTAAATCATTGCCTTCGCCTCTAGGGTATGCGTCAGCAGTATAAACTAAATCAGTGGGTTGAACGACTTTATACGCTGCTTTGTATTGCGATTCGGGTAAATTGACTGCGGAAATATTGAGTTGTAAGTCTTTTCCTGCTGGGAAAATGTTTAAGCCTGTGGGAGCCCAAATGTCGCCAGCTACATCGCCAGTTTCATACTTGACTGTAACTGGTTTACCCAAAGTTTGCCCGAATTTATCTTTAAGGTTAGCACCAATAGTAATAGTATATGTTTTGGCTGGTTCTAAAGCCCAAGGATTAAGGCTAATGTTGGGTTCATTGTCATAAGCTTGAACAAGTTTGGGAGATTTTTTCGGTGCTGGATTAACTGTCACATTTTCCAGTGCTGAATCGGCGATAATGCCGTTATTAAATTGTAACTGACTGCTGCCTTTCACAAACCGCCCGTAAGCACCACCAGCATCGGGTTGTCCGAAAAATCTTATCGCTTTAAATGTCAGCGGTGCATAAGTTTCTACCTGACTCACTAATGGTGTTTCGGTGGGTAGATTACCGCGAAGTGGTCGTAAGCCAGATGCAAATTCTAGGCGGTAGCGAGTAGCTTTTTCTAGTGTTTGCTGCGGTACTATAGTATAATTAAAGTTGCTTAAAGATGGGTCAATTTTTTCTTCGCTGTCCGGATCGTCTGATTTTGCCTCTGCTTTTTGTAGCTCTACTTTAAGGGGTATAGTTTTGGTCTGTCCCTCTGGGATTAGCTTTAAATGCTCTTGCACTGAAGCTAAATCCAATTCTACATTTGATGTGAATTTCAGCGTCGGCTTTAAATCGATGGGTTGGAACTCTGAATTCTCTAGCTTAGAAGTAGGTAAATTAGACAGTTGGATGGGTTCTGTGTTGAAAGTCCAAGCTAAATCTTGACCGAGGCGGTGATTTTTTAAATCAGTTAAACCAGCTTTGATGGCGATTTGAATACGGGTAGCTTTGGGCAATGCTTGTTCTGGTTGAAATCCCACCATGCGCGGGGTCAAGAAGCGAAATTGACCGGGGATAGGAGGTTTAATTTCAAATAGTTTTAGTTTGTCTTGTTGTTCGGGATTGTCAAGGCTTTCAACGGGAATTAATGGCTCTTTAAACCGAATGCGAATTTGGTTTAGAGCTGCGGCTTTTCCCGTAGGACTAATTTCTTCAATCCAGTTTACCAGTTGCGGAGCAAGTAGGGGAGCAACTGAGGGTAGCGGCTCAATTTTTGAGGATTTATTAGCGACTCCACAGGTTGTTACTACCAGTGCGAGAATTAGGAAAAGTACCGCCCTCATCCATTTTTTGAATCTCATATTGATGTTCTCCTTTACGGCAACTACATCTACAGTTGACGCGATGGGGTTTCCAGATAAATTTATTAATTTTTTAACTCAGCGGCAGCAACGAGTATATAAATGATTAAAGCTTATCATTTTATGAGAGTAAGAGTTTTGTATTTTTTCTTAATAATATGCAACGCTCTAGTTTCTGGAAGTGAATAGGTTGGCTTTGTAGTCTGTTGTTAATCCAGGTACGTAGTTGGGCTTTAGCCCCCTTAGCGCTGAAGCGCAACAACGTACCTAAATTGATGATATTAGACCTTTGTTGGCTGAGGTATTAATTGATGAAAATATTGAGGCTGTGGATGATTAAAATTCCCCAAAAAGTTTGGCGCAAATCTAGAAATGCCAAACTTCGCCTATTCTTAGTATTAGTATTAATTTGCTTGACGGTGCGATCGCTTCCCTATTTCGCACCCATTCGCGCCGCCGATATCGCGCAGGATCGGCAAGCAGTTGAATTTAGCGATCGCAACGGACTTCCCCTCGGCACTATCCTCACTCGTGACCAAGATCATACCGCTGCTATACCCTTAGATCGAGTTTCCTCTCACTTCATCCGTGCCATTATCGCCGCTGAAGATAGCCGATTTTATCAACACGGCGCGATTGATGCGATCGCAGTGGTGCGATCGCTCCTCGAAGCCGCACAAGCCAAACAGTTAGTCAGCGGCGCTTCCACCATCACCATGCAGCTAGCGCGAATGCTAGAACCCGCACCTCGCACATTGCCTAACAAAGTGCGAGAGCTTTGGCTGTCTTGGCGCATCGCCGCAGGCATGAACAAAAACGAAATCCTAGAGGCCTACATCAATCGCCTGCCAATGAGTGGCAACATTTACGGCGTAGAAGCCGCTTCCCGCGCTTATTTCGGCATTCCCGCCGCCGATCTCAACCTCGCCCAAGCGAGCATTTTAGCCGCTATTCCCAACGATCCCAATAATCTCAATCCTTACTATCGCTGGCAATCTTTGAAAAAGCGGCAGACTTACGTGCTCGATCGCATGGTCAAGGATAAGTATATTGCGCGATCGCAGGCAGATAGAGCCTTCGCAGAAGAAATTTTGCTTGCCTCCAAAGAACAGGGAATTATTGCCGCGCCTCACTTTTTATTCTGGCTATCCAATCAATTACCTCCACAGCACCCCTCTCATATTCGCACCACAATTGACCGTTCTTTGCAGCAGTTTGTTGAAGCACAAGTGCAGCAAGTAGTTAATAACTTATCCACAAATAATGTACATCATGCAGCCGCCTTAGTCATAGATAATCACACTGGCGAAATCTTAGCTTATGTGGGTTCCCCCGATTATTTTAATCGAGCCGAAATAGGTCGCAATGACGGAGTTCAAGCCCTGCGTCAGCCTGGTTCCAGCCTTAAGCCTTTCCTATATGAACTAGCATTAGAAAACCGCACGATTCGACCGAATACTATCTTGGCAGACGTACCTACTTATTACGCAATTCCGGGGGCAAAACTTTATAACCCTACCAATTATAATGATGAAACCTTTTTAGGGCCAGTGCGAGTGCGCCTTGCTTTGGCAAATTCCCTAAACATTCCAGCAGTTCGCGTATTAGAAAAAGTCGGAGTTCCTAATTTTCTCAACCGCTTGCATGAATTGGGATTTGAACACTTAACTCAACCGCCAGAATACTATGGTTTAGGATTAACATTAGGTAGCGGTGAAGTTAGTTTATTCGAGTTAGCTAGAGCTTACGTTACTTTAGCGCGACAAGGAGAATCAACACCCCTAGTCAGCATATTTAATGATTCTACAGTTCCTAAATCTAAACCTGTAATTCATGCCCTAACATCAGCATTGATTACTAATATGTTAAGCGATGCTCACGCCCGCGCTCAAGAATTTGGGGTTGATTCGGTACTAGCTTTACCATTTCCAGCGGCGGTAAAAACCGGAACTTCTTCTGACTTTAGGGATACTTGGACGGTCGGGTTTACTACTGATTATACTGTAGCAACTTGGGTGGGAAATTTTAATGGCGATCGCATGAAGAAAGTCTCAGGAGTAATGGGTGCTGCACCCCTCTGGAATCACATTATGTTACATTTGCACGAACATCAAGAACCTGCGGCTTTTCCTATTCCCAAAACTTTAGTACAACGCCCTATTTGTGCTATTTCTGGGTGGCGGCATACACCTGATTGTCCATCAGTAGTACAAGAATATTTTTATCCTGAAGATATTAGCCAGTACGAAACCGAGTCAGGCAGTTTAAAGTTATCTGAAGAGTATAACGGCTGGTTAGCAAGGCAGAGTAAAGCTAGTTTTAGTAATAGCAATTTTAAAATTGTCTTTCCTCAAAATGATGATTATTTTGCGATCTATCCCAATCAAATTTCGCGGCTGGAGTTCAAATTAGCTGGAGTAACCGCTACCCCTGTTGAGTGGTGGTTGAATGGTAAAAAGTTAGCGGCACAGTCATCTAACTCGCTATTCTGGCAGCTTAAACCTGGTGAGTGGAATTTGCAAGTTAAATCGGGTGAAATGATTGATAGTGTGAGATTTGAAGTGCAAGTTGCTGAGAATAAATCAACAAAACGAGGTTTTTCAATTGTCGGTGATTCAGTGAATAAGGAATAGGGAACAGGGAACAGGGAATTGGGAATTGGGAAAAGCTTACTTTGATTAATTAACCAAGCTTAATGTTAAGTAAATCCACCTAATTAAACATAAAGATTGGAATGGCTAAAAAGCTGAATGTATAAACATTTTTCCTTCTTCCTTCTTCCTTCTTCCTTCTTCCTTCTTCCTCCTTCCTTCTTCCTTCTACTTATCTCTTTTCTATACCATCGCACAACAAGCGATCGCCATTCTCTACCGTCGCATTTGTCCGCAAATAATCACCTACAATTTCGCAACCATAACTCAACAAATTTACCTTCAAAACTCGCTTCACATTCCACAAAATCAATATATTATCCTCACTCACAGAAGCCACAAACGATCCATCTCCACTATACACCACTCCCCTAATCCCGGCAGAATTACCTCTAAGCGTCGTTAATTCCGTACCGTCAAGCTTCCACAACTTCACCGTATTATCCACACTACCAGAAGCAATAATATTACCATCTGGGCTAAATGCTACCCCCCATACCGCTGCTGTATGACCTTTCAGAGTTCTTAATAACTTACCATCTACAGTCCAAATCTTAACTGTATTGTCCGCACTACCAGAAGCCAAAAATTTACCGTCAGGGCTAAACGCTACCCTCCATACCGTAGCAGTATGACCTTGAAAAGTTCTCAATAACTTACCATCAAGCTGCCATAACTTCACAGTACCATCCCCTCCTGCCGAAGCAATTAGCTTACCATTTGGGCTAAATACCACCTGCCAAATAGGTGCATTATATCCTGTAATAGTATGTAATAAAGTACCATCGGAGCGCCAAATTTTAACAGTGTTATCTTGACTTGTAGAAGCTATAATTTTATCGTCAGGACTAAAAGCTAATCCAAAAACCGTAGCGTTATGACCTACCAAAGTTGCGATCGTTTTTCCATTTCTAGTCCAGATATTCACCTTATTATCGTTTGTGCCAGCGGCAATTAACTTCCCATCGCCACTGAGGGCTACCGCATAAATCGCAGAATTATCTCCAGTGAAAGTCTTCAACAATTTGCCTTGCCGACTCCAAAGTTTAGTTGTACCATCCTCGCTACCTGTAGCGATTGTAGAACTATCCGAACTCAGAGCGATCGCCCAAATCCCAGCTTTATGTGCATTAATAATCGTCCGCAAAGGATTTTGACTCTGCCATAGCCGCACCGTATTTTCTGCACCCGCCGAAGCAATAAAACTGCCGTCGGGACTCCAAGCTATCCCCCAAATCGCGGCACTATGACCTCTAAATGTTGTTAATTCCGTGCCGTCAATATTCCATAGTTTTACAGTTTTATCCCTACTTGCAGAAGCAACAGTTTGACTGTCAGGACTGAAAACGACTCCAGAAACTACAGCAGAATGACCTTCAAGAGTTCTCAGGAAAGTACCGTCTTTGTTCCACAATTTCACCGTTTTATCTCCACTTGCCGTAGCAATCATTTGACCATTGGGGCTAAATGCCATTGCTGCTACTACAGAAGTATGACCCTGGAGAGTTTTTAATAGTTTGCCGTCAATATTCCAGAGTTTCACCGTTTTGTCGCCACTTGCTGTAGCTAAAGTCTGACCATCTCGACTAAAAGCTACAGAGGATACCCCGGCATTATGACCCTGGAAAGTTCTTAATAGTTTGCCGTTTTTGTTCCAAAGTTTCACAGTTTTGTCCATGCTTGCAGAGGCAATTGTTTGACCATCGGGACTAAATGCCACTCCCCAGATACCAGCACTATGACCCTGAAAAGTTTGTAGGAGCAGTGCCCCCGTGCCTGCCCTATCCAGTTGCCAAAGTTTTACAGTGCCATCATCACTTCCAGAAACAATAAACTGACCGTCTGGGCTAAATTTGACCGATCGAACAATCGCCTGATGACCTTTGAGAGTTGCTATTTCCCTTCCGTCCCGTCGCCACAGTTTGATAGTTTTATCGACGCTTGCTGAGGCAATAAATTGACTGTCAGGACTAATATCAACTCCGAGAACAGCAGCTTTATGTCCCGATAAACGGTTGTATTCATCTGCTTCGTAAACAGCTTGTCTTAGTCCATTTTCAACTTGACCAACATTACTAACAGCAGCTTCACCTATTTTTTGCACTTTTCTTTTAGCTTTAATCGCTTCTATTACTGCATCCAATTTGCGATTAGAAACAAACAGTGCGTCAGAAGAAGACGCTAACGCTTTAATTTCGCTTACCCGCGCTTGTTGTTCGCTTGCTGTGGCTTTGCGATATTGAAAAAATGTTACGATTCCTAACCCGCAGGCCAGTAGTAATGCCATACTAACTGCAAATAATAAGATTCTTTGTTGTTTGGCAGCTTTAGTTTCTTGAATTAGTCTTTTGTGTTCTTCTGCTAGCCTTGCTTCAATTTCTTTAGTGCGTTCTGCTTCTAATGCTTGTTGCACTTCGCGCCGATCTATTTCTTCACTGGCAGCTAAAAATTGATAGTCTACATCGCTCAAACTTTTTCCCTGGGCCCAACTTTGAGCATCTTTCAAGGCTTGTCCTCGCAACAATCGCGAGAAATCTTGTTGCTTGGATGCGATCCACGCATCAAAGGTTTGAGAATAAGGTCGCAGTTGTTTTAATTGTTTTTCTACCCATTTTAGGTTGAAAACTTCTTCGTAAATGCGGTTTTTTACTTTCAGTAAACTTTGCTCTTTTACCACTAACCCAGAGAGGATGAGTTCTATTTGTTCTGGGCTGTCATCAGTTGAGATCCCCCCTGCTAGGCTTAAAAATGGTTCTGGTTGTCCCCCCCTTGAGAATGGTTCTGATTGTCCCCCCCTTGAGAATGGTTCTGATTGTCCCCCCC
>DATGYA010000774.1:0-15783 GCA_035298405.1 Kamptonema sp.
GGGTACATCTACATTATCGACTCCCACGCCAGCACGGCCGATGATTTTAAGCTGATTGGCTACTTCAATTATTTCTTTAGTAACTTGGGTGCCGGAACGGATCATCAGAGCGTCGTACTCTGGGATAATTCGCACCAGTTCCTCTAGTGGTAAACCAGTTTTTACGTCAACTTGAGCAACTTGGGACAGAATGTCAAGTCCAGCAGCATCAATGGGATCGGAGACAAGAACCTTTGGCATAGCAGGTGGGGCAAAGTAAACAAAGCTTTCCGCAGTATGCCATTGTATCTGCATTGGGGATCTATCTACTGCCTTTTGCTGGTAAAGATTTTAACTTTCCCTCAAAAAATCCACAAAAAATCGCTCAAACCCTTACCTAGTAAGTGTTTTGTCGCTATAATTCATAGTGGCTCTCTGAACCTAGTTATGGCAGTATGCCTGCGGGTAAAATCCTAGCGGCGTTATTGAATGTGGTAGTGTCATGTATGGGAGCAAGTGCGATCGCTCACTATAACAGTTTTCAAGTGGGTAAATACTACTTTTAATTAGCCATTAGCCATTAGCCTAATGCCATTAGCAATTAGTCTTTTCTCCCAGGGCGAAAGCCGCGCTCTTTTTTACACTTCTCTATCTTGAGTTATGAATTATTTAGTTGCCGTACTCCCAGACCGGATTAAAGCCGAAGCTGCTTATTCTGCCCTTGAAAAAGAAGGCTTGCCGATGAAACAAATTAGCATCTTAGGCAGAGGATATAAAAGTGCTGATGAATATGGCTTAATTGACCCTAAAGAACAAGCTATAAAACAAGCTAAATTCATGGCAATTTGGCTTATCCCCTTTGGATTTTTTGCAGGCTTTAGTTTTAGCTTAATTACTGGCTTAAAGACTTTTGCCTTTGCTGGTGAAGTTGGCGATCACGTAATTGGTGGTATTTTAGGTGCTATTTCTGGGGCGCTGGGTAGTGTGTTTGTTGGCGGTGGTGTTGGGTTAGTCTCTGGTGATGCTGTACCCTACCGCAATCGCTTAAATGCCGGCAAATATTTGATCGTTGTTGATGGTAGTGAAGCTCTAATCCGCCAATCCACAAGTATCTTGCGCCGATTCGACCCGGAAAATATTCAAGGTTATACTAATTCTAATATCTTTAGTTAACCAGACACTAAAAAATAGTATTAAGAGGCTATTTTTGTGAAAATCAAAACAGAGCGCCTGGAACTAATTCCTTATTCGGTAGAAGTTGCAGAAGCTGCGATCGCTGATAAATATCAGATAGAAAAGCTCCTAAATGTCCAGGTTCCTAGCGATTGGCCTTGGTCAGAGGTAGAGGAAGTTCTACCATTTTTTGCTCAGTTAGCTGCCGATCCATTACAGCTAGGCTGGGGCGCTTGGTTGATAATTCATAGTCAAGAAAATATGATTATTGGCGACTTGGGATTTGGTGGCAAAAATGAGCAAGGAATAGCTGAAATTGGTTACAATATTCTGCCTGCCTATCAAAAACAAGGCTATGGTTTTGAAGCAGTACAAGCGCTGGTTAATTGGGCATTAACTCAACCAGGGTTGCATAAAATTATCGCTACTTGTCCTCAAGGTCATTTGTCATCAATGCGAATTCTGGAAAAATTGGGAATGCAATTGAAAAATTGTGAAGAAGGCTTATTAAAATGGGAAATGGCGCTATAATACAAATTATATTTACCAGTTAAAGCTAGCTCTCTCAATCTAAAATCAGAAGATGTTGCCAAGAGAAGAATTATTAAAAGGAATCGAAAATCGCGAGTGCGTGGCTCACGCTATCGACCAAGCTGAGCAAGCACTAAAAACTTGGGAAATTGGCATGACTGATTTTCTATCACCTCCTGAGTTGGCGGAGACACAAAAGGTGTTTAGCCGATTAACGGAAGTACAAATAATTGCTTGGGGAGGCTATCCACAAGCGGAACGGCAAAGAGTTGCGATCGCGCGTTCTGAAATTCCTTTAGATAATTCTAGTGTAAGTGTTGCCGCATTAGAAATAGCTGGTAATTTTCTCTTTGATACGGCATCTCACCGCGACTTTTTGGGTTCTATTCTAGGATCTGGAATTGTCCGAGAAAAGACAGGTGATGTCATCGTTTTAGGCGAACGGGGAGCGCAAGCAATTGTTGTCCCAGAACTGGTAGAATATTTAGAGATGCACTTAAAGCAAGTTCGCTCTGTTCCCGTACAAATTCAGCGGATAGAGTTGAGCGAACTTAAGATTAAGGAACCTAAAAAGAAGGAATTGACAACAGTTGAAGCGTCGATGCGACTGGATGCGATCGCATCTGCTGGATTTGGGATGTCTCGTAGTAAAATGGTTGATTTAATTGAAGCTGGAGATGTGCGAGTTAATTGGAAAGATATTAGCCAATCTAGCCATATTATCAAGTCGGGAGATTTAGTCGCTATTCGCGGCAAAGGGCGATTAGAAATTGGGGAAGTTATGGTTACGAAAAAAGACCGCTATCGGATACAGTTAACTCGTTATATTTAATAAACCTTTCCCGAAAAGCTAGTGAATAGCTTTTCTTTTATATCTAATAGCAATTAGCAATTAGCGTTCGACTAAGCGCTCACACCTAAGTCAATTAGCAATTAGCGATTAGCAATTAGCCATTAGCCATTATTTATTGCCCCGAAACTGTTTTGCCACTATCTTGACTAAAGACTCTCGCGGTAAAAATCTACTCAAATTTACTATTATTTGATTTGCTAAACCGCCAGTAACAAGATTAGACTGATTTTTTTCTAAAGCTTTAAGAGCATCTAATACTACTGCTTGTGCTGGATAAAGTTGTGATTTGTTCCTAGTAGTAGATGCCATCGATTTAGGAAACTCCGCTACTTTGAAAAAATCTGATTCCGTTGGCCCTGGACAAAGTGCTAAAACGCGCACTCCCTCATCTTTATTTTCTGCCCAAATTGCCTCGCTGAAACTAAGAACAAAAGCTTTAGTTGCCGCATAAATTGACAAGTAAGGCATGGGTTGAAAGCCTGCAATCGAGGCAACATTGATGATACTTCCAGATTTACGTTGTCGCATCCCCGCTAAAAATAAGTGTGTAAGTTCAACTAATGCTATAATATTTAATTGAATCATTTCTACTTGCTTTTGCCGAGCGCGATCGCTAAAAGCACCGTAGTCTCCAAAACCCGCATTATTAATTAATAAATCCACAACCAACCCTTTTTGAGCAACAGCATCAAATACAGAACTAGCCGCTGTGGGTAATGTCAAATCTTGGACTAAAACTTCTACCTGAATCTTATTTTGTGCTTGCAGTTGAGTTGCTAACTGTTGGAGTTTCGCTTCTGAGCGAGCTACCAAAATTAAATTATATTGGCGTTTAGCCAGCTCTTCGGCAAAAGCAGCACCAATGCCGCTGGAAGCGCCAGTAATTAAAGCTGTTAGCATAATCGGATATTTTTAGTGAACTTTGCATATTTTAATAATAGCAGCAGTCCGATCTGGTGTATAATTGCATCACATAATTCGGTGATATGTATGAGCCGTCTTACCAATCGTGCTTTTGATATCCTACGGGCAGAAGTTGATAGATGTGCCGCTGCTGAAGCTTTCGGTGGTCAAGTGCAGCGGCAAATGGTGATGAAACGCTTAGAGAAACTGCGCTTACAGTCAGGAACTTTTGCCTCTGCCCAAGAACTACGCGAGACAGTTAAAGATTTATTTCCTAACTTCGACGAGAAAGCTATCAAAGCCGCAGCCAAAGTAAACTGTCCGCCAGGGATATTAAGTAAAATAGCATTTGTTGGTACTTTTCTTGTCGGGGCGGCGGGTTTTATTGCGGTTCTCAATTTGCCTTTTCCAATGATTAGATGGCCAGTGGCAAAAACAGCACCGATATTATTGCTGCCTAGCTATATGAGCATGGATTATAACTATCGGCAAGCGATCGCGAAAGTCGAACAAGCCGATCAACTAATCAATAAAGCTACCGCTGCTGCTGATTTTGATTTAGGAGAAATTAAAGCTAAAGAATCACAAAAACACCTCGACGCTTTGCCAGTTTGGTTTTTAGGATATTATCCTCAAGCTTACTGTACTTTGTTTGGCTGCACTTGGCGATTTACCTTCGATGAATTTGAAGCCGCACGCAAAAATATCGGGCGCATGGACGCTCAAATTTTTCAGCAGAAAAATGCACTAGCTCAACTAACTCAAACAGACCAAGCACTTAACGCCGCCAAACAGGAATATCAGCAAGCAAAAACAGCCCCAGATCGGCAAAAAGCGAGTGCAGATTGGCAAAGCGCCATCGATCAACTCGATCAAATTCCTAACGAGACTTTAGCCGGAAAAATGGCACATAAAAAACTGCAAGCGGCTAAAAGAGACTTTCAAGAAGTTGGCGGTGTTGCTACTGGAAGTCAACTTACTGATAATTTAATTGAAGCAGCAAAAGAGTTTGCAATGTCAGCCGCAGTCGCTTCCCAAAATCCACCTCATTCAGCGGAACAGTGGGGAAAAATAGCTAGTTTATGGGGAGAATCAATACAGCGGCTTGAGCAAGTTAAAGTTGAGAGTCCCGGCTATCTAGATGCTCAAAACAAATTAGCTCAATATAAAACAAATTTGGGAACTGCACAGTTAAGACAAAAAATTGAGGAACAGGCGGCAGACGATCTGAGAGAAGCTAAATCTGCGATCGCAAATTGGCAAAGATTAGCTCTTTCTGGAAACCCAGATCGCGGAGACTTAGTTGGTCAGTTGCGGGAAATTATTAACAAGTTGGAGGCTGTTAAGACTGGCACAACGACTTATTCAGAAGCTCAAAAACTGCTACAATTTGCCAGGAAAAAGCAGCAGGAATTGCAGAAATAAAAAGCAGTTTTTTCTGTGTAATACCACTTCTCTAAAAGTTTGCTACAGTTTGGGTAGGGGCGGGTTCGCGATCAAATTTGCCGCCCACAAATAACATTAATAAACCCGCCCAAGACTGTAGCATTTATTTAGAGAATTGGTGTAAATTAGAATAATTTTTGGGAAGCCACAAAGGACATAAAGGTACAAAGTATGTTTTCAGATATTGAGAGTCATTGGGCGAAAGAATGTATAGTTAAATTAGGAGAGAAATCGCTCATTAAAGGCTATAGTGACGGTACTTTTCGCCCAGCAGCGCCCCTCACCCGCGCCGAATTTGCCTCCTTGATGGTTGGCGCTTTTGGCAATTCCCCAGAAGTGCAGAAAGCGGTGACATTTAAGGATGTTCCTAAGAATCACTGGGCTTGGCAATTCATTCAAACAGTTTCTAAAAAGAGATTTTTTAGTGGTTATCCCGATGGAACTTTTCGGCCAGAACAGCCTATTTTGCGCGTGGAAGCAATTACGGTGATTGCGTCGGCTCTCAATTTGCCAAATCCTAAATCGCCAGAATTAACTTTAAAAGATGCTTTTGACGATGCGGCTGAAATTCCCAATTATGCTAAAAATGTGATGGCAGCAGCAACTCAAAGAGCGATTGTGGTCAACTATCCTAATGTTAGAATGCTCAGGTCGAATCAAAACGCTACCAGAGGAGAAGTAGCTGCTTTATTGTGCCGTGCCTTAAGAATTTATACCGTTGCACAGGAGTACGTTGCTGTTAGCATTGCAGGTACTGGAACACCGCGCCCTATCTTCGACCGCACCCCGGAAACCATAGAAAGTTACTTTGGAATTCCTATATCCGGGCTAACTAATGGAAGTATAACTTATGCTTCAACAGCGATTAAGCGTTTTTGCAGTCCGAACAATACTAAGAATGTAAATTTTTCCGTATATTTTGAAAACAGCAAAGCTCGGAAGATACTTTTTGACCCTGTTTGGGATGAGGATAAAAGTAGTGAAGTAGATATTAAAAAAGTATTTGAGTATGTTTTTGGCTACCCACCTCCTATTTGGAAAGACCGTACTGAACCGCTGCAAGGTCACGAAGGTTTTCATGATTTTGAATATTGTTTAGGAAATGGAGTAGCAGTATCTTGGGCCTATGTTTTTCGATTCGGAACGAGTAATATCCTATTATCCTATGATAGCACCTGTGAGCCTCCTTACAATTAGCAATTAGCAACTACCAAGTTGGGTCAAAATAAAGATTGACTGTCATTTGTTCGCGCCCTCGCGGAACCGCCGCAATGCAAGCACAAATAACATTTCCGCCGTCAATTTCTACCTCGCAGGCGTGACAGGAACCCATCAAGCAACCTGTAGGAATGCAAACTCCCGCGCGTTCGGCCACATCCAGGAGGGGTTCTCCTGCCTTAGCTTCAACGGTTATATCATCTGGTAAAAAACGAATCTTCATAAGTTGCTAATTCCTATTTTGATAGTGATAGCAATGAGTCATCAGGTTGAAAATCAGGATTGTCAAAATAGTAGTGTCCTTTCTCTGCTATAATCCGTTCAAATAATTGTACAAAACTTTTGGCAATTACTTTTGTATCTTCAGGGTTTAACCCGATAGTTTCCCATGCTGTCAAGGGATGTAAATACTTGACTGGCTTGCCTACCACCACCCAACACTCGGACGGCAGCCGCTTAAATCCCGCTTTCAAAGAACCAATACAGCGATTTACTTCCAAGTAGAAAATGCACCGCCCGTCATTTAAGTCAATAATCAAGTGTCTTGAATAAAAGTCTGTTGCAGATATCCTAGACTTGTTTTCAATTTCAATAAAGTTGTACCTTTGCCAATCTTGACACTTTCGGATGTGCCAAGGGCGATCGGTGTCTGCAAAGAGTGTAGCTCCGTCAAATCGTTCGAGCAATTGTACCAGTTCGGCAGATATTCCATCAAAGCAGAATTTAGATTGCTCCCAGTCTATCGGGGCGCTGGTTTGGTGCTCTTGCTGCAACAAATTTAGTAATTGATCGAGGGGATTTCCCTCTCTCACTGCCCAGCCAATTTCAGGTTCTAAAATATTGTTTGAATGTTGGCGGATACCAATAAAACCAGCAACCAGTTCTAGTGGATATTCCTTGCAAGTAGGAGCATCGAGGGTGAAGGGAACGCAAGATAAGCCGGAGGGTAGAGAACGAAAGTGAATTCCGTTTTCTACTGTGAGTTCTTCAGGTGCGATCGCGAGCATCGGATTTTTAACAGAATGCCCTTGAGTAATGGAATGTTTCAAGTAAGGAAAAAGATAGCCTAGCCATCCTGTAATTACTTCATCACCGTAGATCGTTTGAGGTTTGTAAATAGATTGCCAGAATTCAAGCTTGGGTTTGCCCGCTGCGGTTTCGATAAATTCTTGGCAAATTGGTACTACTCTTTTAGTCCACCAATTTAATTCGTATTGCGCCATTGCTTCCACGCGATCGCGGATGTTTTGCCAGTCTTCTACTGTACCCCTCAAAGTAATCTCAGGAATGCCGCAAACGCAATAAAGTTTATAGTCGAAATACTGCTGCACAGCATCCATCATCACTACATGGCTGGCCGTGCGAGTTGTAGGTGTAGAAGTGCTGAAATTACACTCCATCAGCCGATAAAAATCTGCTCCTACACAGTCTCGGATTTGAAGCGTCCACTGTTCTATCGCTTCTGTCCAGTGATGGGGTTCTGTCAATTCCAATGCGGTTACTTTGAGCGTTTTTTTCCCAGAGTGACCCACAAAGCGCGATCGCAACTCTTCAGCGCAATTGTTGATATGTTGGGCAAAACCTTGAGCTAGTAACATCCAAATAATATCTGGAGTCAGCAGCAAGGGGCGATGTTCGCTAAAAGCATGGTGAACGGCGGCAGCTAGTGGGTGAGAACACCTGTCTTTCACGACTTCAAAGGATTCGCAGTGGCTGAAAGCAAGGATGGGTTTTTTGTGGTGCTGCTCAAATTGCAACTTAGCATTTTGTAGGGGCAGAAGTTGCGAACAAGGTTGCACGGGGTCAACGCCAAAACGAATCTCGCTTATTGCTCGGTGGAGAATGCTTGAAATTGCTGCCATAGGGAACTCACTTTGGCTCAACTGCTCTTAGATTCCAGTTTAGCAGTAATTTATGGTTTTAATTCAGCCAATTTCTGACTAAAACTGTAAATCTTTGTAATAAAAACTTAAAAAGTATGCGCTCTATGTAATTGAATTGTCAACTTAAAACGTGCTTTAAATCCAAGTGACTCTCAATCGTATCTGCTAAAGAATCTAAAAGAGCTTCCCGCTGTTCTCTATAGTTAGGAATACCAGTTGGCAAAGCTTGTAAACCTCTTTGTTGGCGTAAATGATTTAACCAAGAACGCCGCCAAGCACCATTATCAAAAATACCGTGTAAATAAGTACCCCAAACTGATTGAGTGTTATTAATAACCCCTAAACCAGAGTCGTCAAACAGCGGGTGAGTCATATCAGACTGTAGCAGTTGCGTCCGCCCTTGATGAATTTCATAACCTGCTACAGGTAAACCAGGTTGCGGGTAATTGGATGTCACCACTCGCTGGCGAGCAATTTTCATCGGTGCCATCACCGTTTTCAGTGGCAATAATCCCAACCCATCGCATTGTCCTATCTCTCCTTCAATGCCATCTGGATCTGTGAGAATTTGTCCTAGCATTTGAAATCCGCCGCAAATTCCCATCACTGTACCCCCAGCGGCCATATAGTTTTGGATAGCTTGTGCCATACCAGTTTGGCGGAGTACAATCAAATCAGAAATAGTAGTTTTAGAACCGGGGATAATCACGGCATCGGGATATCCTAAAGCTTCTTTAGGGGTGACATATTTCACTGTCACCGTCGCTTCTGATTCCAGCGGGTCAAAATCTGTAAAATTAGAAATTCGGGGCAGGCGAATCACCACAATATTAATATCAGCATTGGCATTAGTTGAACGACGTTCTAGTAAACTGAGGGAATCTTCAGCAGGAAATACTTCATTTATCCAGGGAATAACGCCAGCTACAGGAATCTTTGTGCGTTCTTCTAACCAGGTAACTCCAGGTTGTAAAATTGAGCGCTGACCTCGGAATTTATTAATAACAATACCTTTAATTAAATCCCGTTCCTCTGGTTCTAGTAACTCCAAAGTTCCGACTACGTGAGCAAAAGCTCCTCCTCTGTCAATATCAACAACAAGCAGCGTTTTAGCATTCAAATATCTGGCAATTCGCATATTAGTTAAGTCGCGGTGCTTGAGATTAATTTCCGCAGGAGAACCAGCTCCTTCACAAATAACTAAATCAAATTCTTGTGATAAAAATTCTAGAGATTCTTTGATGGCTTGCCAGCCAATCTCAAAAAATTGTTCGTAGTATTGGGAAGCTCGAACATTGGCTACTGCTCGACCTTTAATAATTACTTGGGAGGTCATATCTCCTTGCGGTTTCAATAATATTGGGTTCATTTCTACCC
Source organism: Kamptonema sp. (assembly GCA_035298405.1). GTDB lineage: Bacteria > Cyanobacteriota > Cyanobacteriia > Cyanobacteriales > Microcoleaceae > Kamptonema. The sequence continues at coordinate 9,364 of DATGYA010000774.1, forward strand.
AAGGTGCTACGCCGGCGGCCCAAGCTTGTACTGCTTGAGCATAACCAATTTCTCCACCATTAGCAGTAACATAAGAATTTAAGGCCATATTTTGACCTTTAAAGGGGCAAACTCGCCAGCCGCGCCGAGATAGAATTCGGCACAAAGCTGCAACAAGTAGAGATTTTCCTGCGTGGGAGGTTGTGCCCACAACCATAATTGCTTTCATAAATACTTAACTCAGCTATTAGCTATTAGTTTTGAAATTCTCACAGCAGAGAATTCAAAGTTTTTACTATCTGGATTATAGGTGCTAGGGAGTTAAAAATAAAAATTAAAAATTAAAAATAAAAATTAAAAATTAATTTATAGCTTTAACCCAACCTAGAGTTACGTTTGATGCTGCGTTTAAGCTAAAAGGGGAGGCGCAGCCAGCGGCTTAAGGTATTGTAAATGCGATCGCGCCAGGAGGGGAGTGGTAAAGTGTCTCCTTGCTGCTGGAATTTCTCGACGAGTTGGCGACCAAGGGGGGTGAGGCGGAAGCTATCGGTGATGCCTTGTCCGTCTACTTCTCGCCGTAGTACGCCGACTTGGATCAGCCACAGTAGGGAGTTTTCAGCGGTTGACTCTGGTAAAGGTTTAAGCGTGTAGCCGCTTTCAAAACCGGGGTGTGATGCGATCGCGCCGAGGAAAACGCTTTTCTCCCCCATTGTTTTGAATAAATGTAGTTGAAAAGGAGCACAGCAGATAGCTCTGGATGCCCTTTCTACCGTGTGGCTAGGGTAACTAATAGATTGAAACTTTTGGCTGGGTAGAAAAGTCATTGAGCAACCCTCTAAGTAGGTATTATATTTTTTATTATCATACTTTACAGAATCCCAAAATCAATTAAAATACCTTAAGAACTCCCAAGAAAAACAGAACTTATGACTTTACCAGTTGGCTGCGCTGCTCCCCAATTCACCGCCAAAGACACAAACGGGAACACCGTTTCGCTCTCCGACTTCGCCGGTAAAACCGTAGTCTTGTATTTCTACCCCAAAGACGACACACCCGGCTGCACCATACAAGCCAAAGGCTTCAAAGCGGCCCACACCGAATATCAAAACAAAGAAATGGTAGTGCTAGGTGTTAGCCGCGATAACGAGGCATCCCACCAACTCTTTACAGAGAAATACGGTTTACCTTTTACTCTGCTAGCAGATGTCGATGGCGCAATTACCAAAGCTTATGACGTAGAAAAAGGTGATTATGCCAAGCGCGTTACCTTTGTCATTGATGGCACTGGCAAGATTACTCAAGTTTACGAAGGCGAAACTATGAAAGTTGATAGTCATGCTCAGGACATTTTAGCTGCGATTTCCTAATTCTAATAATTATAACGCCACTAACTTGGTGGCGTTATTTTGTTTAGCAAACTTACTCAACACCATTAAGTATTAAAATTGTCAACTCCAAACAACTCAATGAATTGCTCGTGAGTAACTTTAAGTGTTAGCAGTGGCGGGATATTGACTGCAATGGGTTTTGTAAAGTTTGCTTGTATCATCGTTCTATCCTAAAATTTATGTAATACTTTCGATTTTTCCCAAATTTTACAAAATTCCTGGTTAACGCGGCTGCGGGCACGTAGAGTTAATATGGGCGGTTTTGTTTAAGCTTGCACAAACTGTACTACCGCTGTATGCTATCTGCAAGCTAGACAATTAAAAGCCTGACAGTTCTCTCTCCAATTTTTAATTACCACTATGAGCGCCAACACTCTAAGTTATTTAGGCCCCAAACAAATTATAGCGAATCAGGCCGCTGTTCTTGTCGGCACTTTTGACCCTAATTTAGTGACAAATATTTATCTAGTAGCCGAGGATAAATATCCGCTTCCCGTTGAAGTTAATCCAAGTGCCGGTATTTGGTACTCTAGCTTAGAAAAAGGACTCAATCAACCCGGAACTCGCAACGTGCGTCTGAAAGGAACGAACAAAGCGGGTCAAGTTATTAGCGATCAGGTAATTAAAATTACAGTTGGCAATGCTGCGGCGTTAAATGAGACAATTATTAACGCGATCGCGCTCAAAGAAACACTGTTTAAAATTAATCCAACCGATAGCAACAGTTTAACTCAGCAACAAAAGGTAACAATAGCAGCAGGTCTAGCTTATCAATTGAAAAGCTACGAATATGCTAACGGCCACCTGAAAGTCGAACTAAAAAATGCAATTTCTCCAGTCGGGAAAATTGGATATTTCTACGAACCCCACTTGCTACTGACTAAAGGTGCTAAAGTTCTCAGTTTTGAAGCAGCAGACTTGCCAACACCGCCGCCGGGAACTCAGTTATTGTGGATAACTCAAACTACAAAAATTAAACTGCAACCCGAAGACTCTTCTAGTTTAACATCAACTCAGCAAGCAGAAATTGGGCAAGGAGAAACTTACACAATTCTCGGTTACGCCTGCTTTGAAGACCATTTTAGAGTAACATTAGCTCAACCAATACCAGAGTTTGGAAATTCAGGATACCTCTACAGGCAGCACGTTCAAATTTTACAAGCAGGTAAGGCTATACCCTTCGATCCAAATGCCTTCACCCTCACAATTCTCAATACTACTACCTTTAAAAAGCGACCTGTTGATTCCGCCCTACTCAAATCCGCAGAAAAAACAACTCTGCCAGCAGGAATAATTTACGGAGTTTCTAGCTACAGTGTCGAAGAAGGACACATCAAAGTTTCCCTAACAGAAAACCTGCCGAATTTTGGTAACACTGGTTATGTTTATCCAGACTTCGTGCAGCTAAGTCGCGGAGGTAAACTCTTCAATCCAACTCCTAGCTTAAGTTATACAGGGCCCAGAGAAGTGTTAGTGAACCAACCAACACTGCTCAGCGGTACTTTTGACCGCCGGGAAGCAGTAAAAATTGCTGTCGTAGCAGAGGATAAATATCCCCTGACTGTTACTATGAATAGCAAAGCAGGTACTTGGCAAGTCAACTTGCCCAAAGGATTTAGTACAGTCGGATCTCGCTGGCTGCGATTGAAAGCTACTAACAGTAAAGGTAATATTACTGGCAGCCAGGTAATTTACATTACCGTTAGTTCTGACCCATTGACCGTGGGACAATCTTTGAAGCTAAAAATCCTTAAGGATACATTCTTTAAAGTAGCACCTATTGATTCTTCTTTACTCTCCGGGCAGCAAAAACTGCTTGTGAATGCTGGTCAAAGTCTTACTGTGATTAAATATGGGCTAGTGGATGGCCACCTCAAGGTATTGCTAAATTCTGCGATCGCGCCCATTGGTACTTTTGGTTACTTTTACGAACCCGCCGTACAGCTCAGCAAAGGCGCAAAAACTCTGACGTTTGACATTGAGGATATCCCCGATACCCACCTCACAGCCCAGATGTTGGTAACGCGAACAACTCAGATTAAAGCTAGTCCTGAAGATTCATCTAATCTAGCAGCAAATCAGAGTGCTGAATTAATTTTAGGTAGCACTTATCCCATTACTGGTTATGCCTGCGTTGCTGGTCACTTTCGCGTCACTTTGGCCGAATCAATTCCGGGATTTGGGAATGTCGGATATATCTATTGGCAGCACATTTCAATTAAGCGAGATGGGCAAGTTGTAACTTTTGACCCGGATGCGATGACGATGACAATGCTCCAAACTACTGTGTTTAAAAAACAACCAGTAGATGCCGTTAATTTAAGTGAATCGCAACGAGTAACGCTACCTTTAGGTCGAGTTTACGGAGTGGAAAGCTACGGCGTTGATGGCGATTATTTAAAAGTTTCTCTCACAGAAGAACTGCCTAATTTTGGAAACACTGGTTATATTTTACCCGGTTATGTAGTGTTTAAACGAGGGGATAAAACTTTTAATCCGATTCCAAATTATGTGGAATTGAATGTGCCATATTTTTCACAGCGAGACAATCCCCGTTTTTACTGGTCTACTTGCAATGTCACTTCGATCGCGATGATACTTTATTATTACGGCGTGCGGTCTAAGGATGGAGGAGATTTTGTCGATGAGTTGTTACAGTGGTGTTTCAACTACGCAGGTCAAGGTTCTCAAACCGATCACAACGTACTTTCGGCGATGATTCGAGCCTACGGATTTAAGACAAGTTTTAGCACGACTCGCAGGTGGTCGGATATTAAGTCAGAGTTGATTAATCGGCGGCCGGTGGTGTTAGCGGGTAATTTCACAGCTTCGGGACATATTTTAGTAGTGTGCGGCTATACTTCTGCTGGTTATCTTGTCCAAGATCCTTGGGGAGATGCTTTAACTGGTTACAGCGATACTGAGGGCAGAAAGTTGCTCTATCCATATAGCTATACGGATCAGGTGGCTGGGCCTAATGGTAATATTTGGGCCCATTTTATTAGTCGTTAAGTAGAAGGAAGAAGGAAGAAGGAAGAAGGAAGAAGGAAGAAGGAAGAAGGAAGAAGGAAGAAGGGAGAAGGAAGAAGGAAGAAGGAAGAAGGTAAAGTTTTGTGACAAAGATCGGCACTTGGCGTAAAACTGAGGGGCTTCGGAAGAATAGATATAGTGAAGGTCAATCCTGAAGGCCTCCAAAAAGTAGATGTTGACAGTACAAACCTACCTCAAAAGGTAGGTTTTTTATTTTCTATACTTGCTCTGCTATACTTGCAGACTTTAACTTCTCAGAAAACTTATACCAAATCCGCTACCATAACCCCTCACCCTCAATATCCTCTTTCTCTTCCCTCTGCGTCCTCTGCGCCTTTGCGGTTCATTAAAAAAAGCGGTAGCTAGCCCACATTAGGCTTATCCAAGAGTGCTGTCACTCCAGTAAAAGCCTGGCGAAACTGCTAGGCTTTTAATAAGGACGGGATATTACTCTAAAGAAGGCACAGCTATATGAAAGGTTCTTGGAAACAAGCATGGATAGGTCATCTAGCGGCAATTAGCGACGGACGGCAGCAAGCCAGTCAGACTAAAATTGCTGGGCGACACCTGTGGCGGATTCTAGCCAGTTGGGCGATTTCCTCTGGTGTCATGCTCGCAACGCCAGCCTTTGCCGACACAACGCCAAACAGCATGACCTACACCCAACTGCTGCAAAAAATCGAGCAGGGACAAGTCAGTAAAATAGAAGTAGATCCCGCCCTGCGGACGGCCAGAGTCAGGTTGGAGGGGCAAAAGCCAACTGATGCTATGCAAGTGGTGAGTTTGTTTGAATACAACCCAGAACTCTTGGAACGCATTCGCACTAAAAAAGTAGATTTTGAAGTCAAGCCCACTAACGATAACAGCGCGGCTATCGGGCTAGCAGTTAACTTATTGGTGATTTTTATCGTGCTTGGGGTGTTGATGGCGATATTGCGCCGTTCAACTCAGTCCCAGGGAAATGCCATGAATTTTGGCAAATCAAAAGCTCGCTTTCAAATGGAAGCCAAAACTGGTGTCATGTTCGACGATGTGGCCGGTATTGAAGAAGCTAAAGAAGAACTACAAGAAGTGGTTACTTTCTTGAAAAAGCCGGAACGTTTCACTGCGATCGGTGCGAAGATTCCCAAAGGAGTGCTACTGATTGGGCCCCCTGGTACTGGTAAAACGCTGCTGGCAAAAGCGATCGCAGGCGAAGCCGCCGTCCCTTTCTTCAGCATCTCCGGTTCGGAATTTGTGGAAATGTTTGTCGGCGTTGGCGCGTCACGGGTGCGCGACTTATTCAAAAAAGCTAAAGAACACGCTCCTTGCATCGTCTTTATTGATGAAATTGATGCCGTTGGCCGACAACGGGGTGCGGGAATTGGCGGCGGTAACGATGAGAGAGAACAGACTCTCAACCAGTTACTCACGGAAATGGACGGCTTTGAAGGCAACAATGGCGTGATTATCATTGCAGCTACCAACCGCCCTGATGTATTGGATACTGCCCTGTTACGGCCGGGGCGCTTTGACAGGCAAGTAATGGTAGATTTGCCGAGTTTTAAAGGGCGGCTGGGGATTTTGCAGGTTCACGCCCGGAATAAAAAACTTGCCGCTGAAGTTTCCTTAGAAACGATCGCGCGTCGTACTCCCGGATTTTCGGGTGCTGACTTGTCTAATTTGCTCAACGAAGCAGCAATTTTAACAGCTCGGCGGCGCAAAGAGGCGATCGCAAATTTGGAAATCAACGACGCGATCGATCGCATCACTATCGGCCTCAAGCTCAACCCGTTGCTAGACAGTAAGAAAAAGTGGATGACAGCTTACCACGAAGTCGGACACGCCCTCGTCGCTACTCTACTGAAAAACTCCGATCCCGTAGAAAAAGTAACGATTATTCCCCGTTCAGGAGGGGTTGAAGGCTTTACCAGCTTTACCCTCGACGACGAGATGGTAGACAGCGAAGGCTTGCGGAGTCGGGCTTTGCTGTTAAACCGAATTACAGTAGCCTTGGGCGGGCGGGCTGCGGAGGCGGAAATCT
>DATGYA010000775.1:0-3864 GCA_035298405.1 Kamptonema sp.
TGGCTGAGACTTAAATTTGGCTTTTGCTGCTTGAAGTTTTGCTCGAATAGCTTCTTGACCAGGTTGTGGTGGTTGCGCCGCAATTCTCGCAATCAAATCGCGATTTTTTTCTTCATAATACAGCCGCAGTTCCTCCGCTTCTTTAAGCACCTGTTGATACTCAACTTCAACATCAGCGCGATTGGCCTCAATATAAGCTAAAGCCGCGTTAATTTGTGCCTCTGTCAGATCGAACAATCCTCTGATAAACTTGGGAGGATATTGAGCAGTCACATAGTCCATGATGTCATAGATAGTGATGCGTGTACCCGCAATTGTTAGTCCTCTTTCTGTACGGATGATAGCTGTTTGTTCGTTGGATAGGGTTGTCATACTGATAGCCTCCTAGAAGTTATCTCTATATTACTAGCTGATTATTCACAAGTCACAGAATTGCGATGTCTGCGGCTGGCTACGCCTACGCACCTCACCAATAATTTTTATTCCGTCTGCTGCACCACAGTATTTAATTGCTGACGCTGTGCAATCCGAATTAACATCCTCAATGCCTCATTCACTGCTGCATCATTGGGAAAAGCTTGAGCAACGTCTGCATCTAAAAGCACTAAGTTTGTTCCAGCACGATATCGTTCAACATACTTGCCTCTAACACCTCCTGACATCTGAGCAAAGTCATACTCAGAAAGTAATTCGTCTTCCATTTCGTTCTCAATATCCTTCTTCATAAAACCTCTGCTCTTGGCGAGTAGCTTTTCGGGCGCTGATAATTCGTACTTTTTCTTCTCGATCGGTGTGTGCAACAATTAAAAGTTGCCTAAAACTAGATATGCCAATTATAACGTAGCGACGTTCTCCGATGGAATGTTGAGGATCGGGAAATGTCACAGATAGGGGGTCATGAAATACGGTTGCTGCTTCCTGAAATGAAACATCATGCTTCTCAAAGTTTCGCGTTGCTTTATCTGGATTCCATTCAAATTCCATAAATAAGGTTTAGAATGCTGATTACTTGCAAGTCCCTAAATCGCGATCGCATCTCCTTAGTACCAACAATCCCCTGATAAACTTAGGAGGATATTGAGCAGTTACATAGTCCATGATGTCGTAGATAGTAATGCGCGTACCCGCAATTGTTAGTCCTCTTTCTGTACGAATAATCGCTGTTTGTTTATTAGATAGGCTTGTCATCCTGATAAGCTCCTATAAGCGATCGCTTCACTCTGCTAGCAATAACAGGCAATAATTTACTAAATTTTAGCGCTTTCTATTGCATCAAACTCGCAACAGATATTAAAATAAGAAAAGTTCAGCAAAGTTTCATAGTAATCATTCATGTCAGTATTGGCCGCGATCGCAGTTCTAGCTCTCCTCATCGTTGTTCACGAACTCGGCCACTTCCTGGCCGCGAGACTTCAGAACATCCACGTCAACCGCTTCTCTATCGGCTTTGGCCCCGTACTCTGGAAGTACCAGGGGTCAGAAACCGAATATGCCATCAGAGGTATTCCCTTGGGCGGTTACGTAGGTTTTCCCGACGAAGATCCCGAAAGCACGATTCCCGCAGATGACCCGAATTTACTGCGGAATCGTCCTGTCCTCGATCGCGCGATCGTCATTAGTGCAGGCGTGATCGCTAACCTAATCTTTGCCTACTTCCTGCTGGTGACGCAGTTTGCCACCGTAGGCGTACAGGAACTACAGCCAGGAGTGGCAATTTCCCAAGTCAGTTCGCAATTGAGTCTGGCTTCGCGCTCTGGCATCAAATCGGGAGATATTGTTTTAGCAGCTAATGACGAGCCGTTGGGGGCTGATGTAGCTGCTGTGAAGTCCTTAAAAGAAATCATTCAAAGCCATCCCAACCAAAGCATTAAACTCTCAATTCAGCGAGCGACTCAAAAGCTAGCGATCGCAATTAAACCAGAAGCCGGCCCCGATGGCAAAGGTCGCATTGGCGTTCAGTTAGCTCCCAACAGCGACAAACCCGGAGTCGCGATCGAACCTCTGCCAGAATTGAGTTTGGCTGGTTCGGCCCCTATCCAACCTGGGGATGTTGTACTCGCAGCTAACGGTCAGGAATTGAAAACCAACGCAGCTATTCAATCCTTGAGGAAAATCATCCAAAGTCATCCCAACCAAAGCATCCCTTTGGTGATTAAGCGCGGCGGTGAAAAATTGGAGATACAGGTAACGCCGCAACCTGACCCAACTAAAAAACTTACTGCTCTCAAATTAGATACTAATATCGGCAGGCGCAGAGCGAGCAATATTCTGGAAGCATTTACTACTGGCGCAACCGAGTTTCAGCGTATCGTCTCCCTAACCTGGCAGGGTTTCGGCCAATTAATCGGCAATTTCAGCGAAACTGCTGACCAACTTTCGGGTCCAGTTGCAATTGTCGCGATCGGTGCAGATATTGCCCGTTCTGATGCCGGAAATCTGTTTCAGTTCGCCGCCTTGATCAGCATCAACCTCGCTATTATTAACATTTTGCCTTTGCCCGCCCTAGATGGCGGTCAGCTAGCTTTTTTGTTAATAGAAGGGTTACGCGGTAAACCTTTACCCGCTAAATTTCAAGATGGTGTGATGCAGACAGGTTTAATGCTGTTGTTAGGCTTGGGAATTTTCTTGATTATTCGCGACACAGCTAATTTGGCTGGAGTAGAGTGGATGAAAAAACTTTTGCAACAATAACTTGGTTAATTGTTAACGGTTAACAGTTAACGGTTAACGGTTAACGGTTAACAGTTAACAATTAATAATGACTATAACTCGTAAAAAAATGAGTTTGCGGCAGCGATCGCTCGAAATTCTGATTCGCCTGAAACGTCTTTATCCCGACGCTCCATGCACCTTAAATTATGAAACCCCAGTCCAGCTACTCGTTGCTACCATACTCTCGGCTCAATGCACTGATGAGCGAGTCAATCAGGTAACACCAGCCTTATTCCAGCGCTTCCCGGATGCTGCGGCTCTAGCTGATGCAGATTTACAAGAACTGGAAACCCTAGTACGTTCCACTGGCTTCTACCGCAACAAAGCCAAAAATATCAAAGCCGCCTGTCATCTAATCGTTGAGAAATTCAACGGCGAAGTACCTAAACGGATGGAACTGCTGTTAGAATTACCTGGCGTTGCCCGCAAAACAGCTAACGTTGTTCTCGCCCACGCTTACGGCATTAACATGGGCGTTACAGTCGATACTCACGTCAAGCGCCTCAGCAACCGCTTAGGTTTAACAGAACACGACAATCCAATTCGGATTGAGCGAGATTTGATGACTCTGCTGCCACAGCCAGACTGGGAAAACTGGTCAATTCGACTGGTTTATCATGGCAGAGCCGTTTGCAACGCCAGAAATCCGGCGTGCGGTGCTTGTGTCCTAGCAGATTTGTGTCCCTCTGCTGAAGTTATCGGACAACTAAGATAGAATCAGAAATAGTGACTTTATTTTAAGGATAGCAGAACAGTTCATGGCTAAAAAGAGCATGATCGAGCGCGAAAAGAAACGCCAGAAGCTCGTAGATAAGTACGCTGCCGAGCGTGAAGACCTCAAGGAGCAATTCCGTGTCGCAGGTTCCCAGATGGAAAAAGTTGCCATCCACCGCCAAATCCAGCAACTACCCCGCAACAGTTGTCCGACTCGCTTGCGGAACCGCTGTTGGGCAACAGGTCGCCCTAGAGGTTACTATCGGGACTTCGGACTATCTCGCCACGTTATGCGCGAAATGGCTCACGAGGGTTTGCTCCCTGGCGTTGTCAAGTCGAGCTGGTAGTTTCGATTGTTGGATTTTGGATTTTGGATTTTTGATGAGAATCTAAAATTTTTAATCTAAAATCCGATTAGACATCTCCAATAAATCTTGT
>DATGYA010000776.1:0-2755 GCA_035298405.1 Kamptonema sp.
GGATAAAGTCCAGTCAACCGCGCCCGTGCTCCGGTCTCTCCCTGGGTGATAAAACCGCCTTGGAAGATGAGGGAGGGAGCTAAGGGATTGTTGGTTCTTTCAGCGTTCTCTGATTGTGCCTCTTGGGCGGCGTCTATGGAGGATTGGGCTTGAATGTTGTCCCCCAGCAGACGCGCAGCGCCAGGACCTGAATATGGCTCCGGCGTAGCAGTGGTTGCTCTGGTGTCGATGGCTTGAGCTACCTTTGTGGGTTGATTGCCCTCGACCACGGACGGGGGGACGTGGGGTTCAATCGTGTTCAGATTGGGTGCATCAACATCACGCAGAGCAACCGCGGGCAGAATCGTTTTGGGTTGATTTCCTGCTGCCACCGGCTGGGGGACGTGGGGTTCAAGGGCGGAAGGAAGGGGTGCAGGCGCATCACTCAGGGCAAACGTCGGCAAAATGGTTGTCGGTGGCATCCCCTGTGCCGACTGTTCCAGAACCTTGTACTCAACTCCATCTAAGGTCGGGGAAAAGGCCGTCGCGGCGGCTTTAACGCCTGGAACAATGGTAGTGAGTGGCTCTGTCTGTGCTTCAAGTTGGGGAACTTGAGGCTCAACCGGGTTCGGTGTCTCTGAAAGTTCCGTTGCAGGGGGGACAAACCCCGGCAGAGCCGTTGTGGGTGGTTCGGGTGAAACTTGAGCCGGAGAGTCGGGATTTTGGGTGGTTGTCCCGTCTTTGGCAAAGGATAGGGAATTGGCAATCGGTACCGCACTCACCGCTTCTTCGGTAGAGGCTGGCGGTTGCAACGAGGAGAAATTCCCCGTTTCTATAGCTGATGGTGCAAAATTATATTCGGTAGGGACGGGTTTAGTATAAGTCCCATAATTTTCAATCCCTGAGATAGTATGGGCAGGTTTGGCATGGGTCCCATGAGTTTCAATCTCTGGGATAACGACTAAACTCGCCCCTACAGGAGTTAGACTTTTTGGGGGAAACGCAGGAATCCGAGCCAAGGATGTGATTGTGTCCTGCTGGGCTAACGGATCAGGCAGTGGAGTGGGTGCCAAACCGACTGGCTCTGGTTGAGTTTGACTGAATTTGGAAGGAGCATCAAGCTCACTCTCTGGGGTATGGGTAAGACTGGCTGGTTCTTCCTCAACCGTCTGATTCGGAAGATTAGCTGATTGGTCTGTAATATTAGCTTGAGCTGGTTTGATCCCTAAGAAGGCAGCAACCGCAAAGATGGATAATCCTCCAGTTGAAATTGCTCCAAGGGTCTTTAGGTAAGTCAGCCAAACAGACCGCTCTCTAGCGATTGCATTTGGCGCGGTACTATGCATAATCGCTATTTGCTTATCAGTATCACTAGTTTTTTGATTTATGTCTCTCATGAACACCACAGCTACATCTAGGCGGACTTTGGTAGCAACACTGTTGGTTGTTTTATTGTTCAAGGCGGGAAAAGAGCCTCCGGACAATTCTTCCAATTAGGTCTCATCAGCTTTCATGGCAAAAAATCTCACTGAAAGATTGCCATGAAAGCTGTTGCTCTTTAGAAAACAACGATTAAAGATAATCTCTAAATTGAGTCGTTTATTTTTTCATTTGAAAAGATAATCAGTCCTTGAAAGTTAGTGTTCTGAAAGTCTCTTAATTCGGAACTATTTCGCCAATTGTTGACTCCCAATCAGGGAATAACTTTTCATATAGAGAGACGTAGTTGTCGCTTTTTACCCTGATCGTTGGAGTTCATTACTCCTATTAAGGATGCCGTTTTTTTGATTTTGTTCCGGGATATAGGAAGCTAAAATTATTGGCATTAATCTTTATAATTATGGGTTTGTTTACGGTATATTGTTGCTCTAATAGATTTTTATTGTCCACAATAAGCAGGGCAATGTCTGCATTAAAGCTTAATCGAATAGCCGTTGATTAATAGCTAAAAAATTAACCACAGTTTTCTAATTGAAATTCAAAATACATCTTTTAATTAAGACTTAGTTTCAAAATTTATGTTTCCCATTTCCCTAACCAAAAAACAGATTTTTTATTTAATTTTTTGTTACTTTATCTCCAGCAGATTCCACAGCCCTACCTAGGCTTTCTTCTCGATTGCATCAATACGGGTAGAGCGTTTTCGTCCTTGTTAGCTGTGCGCTAGCTCTCTCCTTGCCGCTTTTTGGCGTAGCCAATCCTGCGAGTTCTTACGGAAGGTAAGGCTCGACAGAAATACAGAGCGCTTACGCTCCTGTATTCAAAACGATTGAACAGCCATGCAACGCGACAAGTCCTTTTCTCACCTCTTCTTAGGCTAAAAATGGCTCACTCAATCGTTAAAACATGGGGTATCCCTACCGTTGTAACCTGAATTGATCAAGATTTGACGAAGACCTGTCGCAGCCAGTATAAAGAAAGAATAAAGTTTGATTTTGTTATCCGGGTCATACTGATTTGCTGACCTGTACGAGGGAGAGTAATAAGTGACAACCCTTATAAACGGAAGGAGCAATCCCTAGCACAGAGTTAGCTACTCACCCAAGGTTCCGAGATTCAACACAAAGCGCTCAACTCTCCTTGACTCGCTGAGGCGGAAGTCTCCCTATGTTACGGTCGAGATAGAATTTTAGACAAAAACTCATCCAAAAAGTGGAAATCCTGGTGGGTCTGGATGATTAGGTCTTTCATTTTGATGATAGGGGTGCGATTCAACCTGAAAACTGAGTCAATTTTGCAAGAAGCCGCTCTTACATTCGTTATAGTTTAGAGCAGG
>DATGYA010000777.1:0-3677 GCA_035298405.1 Kamptonema sp.
AATTTGGTAGTTCAACAAGCCCCATAAACTTTATCCATGGCAGGGTAACAAATATCCCAAAAGGCCAATGCTTGGCAACTACTCCTTTCAATTTAGTTCCCACTTTTAGATCCTCTTTGATTTCGTCCCAGGATTGCTCGTTAATCATTATCTGATTCTAGGATTTAACACTCATCAGCTATTATTTAAGATATTGATAACACATTTCTACGCTGCTCAACCAATTCTGCCGCCAACTCCAAAGCGGCGATCGTACTACTAGCATCCGCCACACCTTTACCAGCAATATCAAAGGCAGTACCATGATCGGGAGATGTCCGAATAAATGGCAAACCAATTGTAGTATTAACAGCGCGATCGAAAGCCATTAGTTTTACAGGAATTAACCCTTGATCGTGGTACATTGCTAAATAAGCATCGTGAGCATTACCACCACCATTACCATACCAAGATTGACCGGGTTTTACCCACATTGTATCTGGTGGTATGGGGCCATCTAACTGCACATCAGAAAGGCGATCGCGTTCTGTTTCTAACCAAGGAATTAACCAAGATTTTTCCTCGTTTCCCAATTGTCCGTTTTCGCCACCGTGAGGATTTAAACCAGCGATGGCAATTCGAGGTTTTTCTAACCCAAAATCTTGCCGCAAACACTCGACTAACAAGTCAAGTTTAAGGCTAAGTAAATCAGGCGTTAAAGCATCTGCAACTTGACGAAGTGGAATATGTGTAGTAGCAAGTAAAGTACGCAACATCCAACCACTATGGGGAGATTTGGCGACAAATAACATTCCAAATCGCTTAACTCCCGCTTTTTCTGCTAACAGTTCCGTTTGGCCGGGATAATGATGGCCAGCAGCTTTCCAACAAGTCTTAGAAATTGGCCCTGTAACGATGCCTTGAAATTCGCCAGCAATTGTACGCGCGATCGCAGTTTCCATATAAGCAAAACTTGCCGCACCACTCGCCACATTGCCCTCACCTGTGGTAATTTTACCCAACTCCTGATGCAGTTCGACATCCAAAATTTGTAGATTTTCTGGATTAACTATAGGTATTGTTACCTTACAATCTCGCAATTGTGTATAAGTGTCCTGTAAAATTGTCCGACTGCCAACCACAGTCACATCACAATTAGAGAAAGACTTTGCAGCTAAAGTTTTGAGAACTACTTCTGGCCCAATACCTGCCGGATCTCCCAGAGTTACAGCTAGTTTGACTTTCCGATCGGGATTCACCGTGATTTTCTCCTGTGGTATACGGCTATAAGCTAATGATATTATTCTTATCTAACTCGATCGCAATCCCATAGGAGATATAAAAAACATGAACCCTGAAATTTTCAATGCTGCATTTTTGTCTTTTGCCCTAGTTTTCGTGGGCTTGGGCGCAGGCTTCCTGTTACTCAAGCTTCAAGGCGGCGAAGAATAAGTTTTTTTAATCTCACATCTTGCACCATTGTCAATAAGTTTTTGTGGAACAGGCAAAATGTCTGTTCCTGAGAATGGTGCAAGATATCAATAAAATTTTTTACGACTTTTATTAAGTTTTGTTAAAAAATGAGAAAACTTCTGATAATATCGATAGAAAGTTTAAGATTCCTCATAAATCCCTGATGACTTTATTAATTGTAGGTGCCACAGGCACCCTCGGCAGACAGGTGGCTCGTCGCGCCCTAGACGAAGGGTATCAGGTACGATGTTTAGTACGGAATTACAGAAAAGCGGCCTTTTTGAAGGAATGGGGCGCTGAGCTCGTACCGGGAAATCTGTGCGAACCGGAAAGCTTGACCCCTGCACTAGAAGGTGTTACAGCTATCATTGATGCTGCTACGGCTAAAGCGACGGACTCGTTGAGCGTTAAACAAGTAGACTGGGAAGGAAAGGTGGCGCTGATTCAAGCGGCGGCAGCAGCAGAGATCGAGCGCTTTATTTTCTTTTCCTTTCTCGATGCCGAGAAATATCCCCAAGTGCCGCTATTGGAAATCAAACGGTGTACGGAGCTATTTTTAGCTGAATCTGGCTTAAATTACACAATTTTGAAACCTTGCGGGTTTATGCAAGGGTTAATCGGTCAGTATGCAATGCCGATTTTAGATGGTCAGGCAGTTTGGGTTCCGGGGGCGAGTTCTGCGATCGCCTACATGGACACCCAAGACATCGCTAAATTTGCCATCCGCGCCCTTTCTATACCAGCCACTGAGAGAAAAACCTTTCCCGTCGTCGGGCCCCGCCCTTGGGAAGCTGACGAAATCATCCGCCTCTGCGAGCGCTTGTCTGGAAAACAAGCGAAAGTGACGCGCACCCCTAATAGCATATTGCGAGTAGCCCGTCAAGCAGCTCTGTGGTTTCAGTGGACTTGGAATATCTCAGACCGTTTGGCTTTTGCCGAAGTTTTAGCAGGCGGCAAACCCATAACAGCTAATATGGATGAGGTCTATAGCATTTTTGAGCTAGACCCCGCAGAAACAACAACCTTAGAATCTTACCTGCAAGACTACTTTAGTCGAATTTTGAAGAAACTAAAGGAATTAGAATACGAGCAAGCTAAAACTAAAAAACGGACTCAAAAGATACCGTTCACATTTTAAAGTGCCGAAAGCTGGGATTATTTACAACGACGTTAAACCGATCTCTTGTCGCGTCGCCACCGAGTTGCAAGACAAGCTGATTTCCTACGGATGGGATGTCTGTGCCGTCTCCGGTTCAGGAGGAATTCTGGGCTACTCTAGCCCCGATCGCCCGATGTGCCACACGCCTATAGATCAGCTCGTCCCTTCTGGCTTTGATAGCGAGATGAAATTTGCTGTAGTTTTGGGCGGGGATGGTACGGTTCTGTCTGCATCTCGCCAACTCGCTCCCTGTGGCATCCCGATGCTGACTGTAAATACGGGACACATGGGTTTCCTCACGGAGACTTATCTGAACCTGCTACCGCAAGCTATGGAAATGGTAATGGAGGGGGAGTATGAACTAGAAGAACGGACGATGCTGGCAGTGCAGTTAATGCGAGATGATATCTGCCTGTGGGAAGCGCTGTGTTTGAATGAAATGGTGCTCCACCGAGAACCGCTGACTTGTATGTGCCATTTTGAGGTGGCGATCGGACGACACGCGCCAGTGGATATTGCAGCGGATGGGGTAATTATTGCCACACCGACAGGATCGACTGCCTATTCGCTGTCGGCAGGGGGGCCTGTGATTACACCAGGGGTGTCAGTGTTGCAGTTATTGCCAATTTGTCCTCATTCTTTGGCTTCTCGCTCTTTGGTGTTTGCCGATACTGAAGAGGTGACGATTTATTCTGCCAGTCCGACTCGGTTGGTGATGGTGGCGGATGGAAATGGGGGATGTTATGTTTTGCCGGACGATCGAGTGCGGGTGGCGCGATCGCGCTACAACGCTAAGTTTATTCGGCTACAACCTCCTGAGTTTTTCCACATCTTGCGGGAAAAATTAGGTTGGGGATTGCCTCATATTGCGAAGCCAACTTCTGTTGAGTTGCCTTAAATTGTTAACGGTTAACTGTTAACGGTTAACTGTTAACGGTTAAATTAGTTAATTCTGAAATCGGTTCTGAGCTTTCAATTGTCAAAAATCATTGAGTCGCTCTTTAAAGTATAACGCCGTAGGAAAGTGTAACCCTGTAGAGTGGGCGCGATCGCGCCCACCCTAAAT
>DATGYA010000778.1:0-9492 GCA_035298405.1 Kamptonema sp.
TCAGACCGTTTGCAGCAAATTATCTGGAATCTGGTTTCTAATGCGGTTAAGTTTACGCTTAAGGGTGGACAGGTTCAGGTTTGTTTGGAGAGAGTTAACTCTCACGTTGAGATTTCGGTAAGCGATACGGGATTAGGGATCAAGCCTGAGTTTCTGCCCTTTGTTTTTGAGCGTTTCCGCCAAGCTGACAGCTCGATCACTAGGACTTATACGGGGTTGGGGATAGGTTTAGCTATTGTCCGCCATTTGGTGGAACTGCACGGCGGAAGCGTTCGCGCCCACAGTGAAGGTGAGGGGAAGGGAGCAACATTTACTATTAAGCTGCCCCTGATTTCGATTCGCCAAAATCAGGGGGAGGGAAAACGGGTAAACCTGAATATTGGGGGCGAAGTTCCATTTGAAAATCTGCCATCACTCAACGGTGTGCGGGTGCTGGTGGTGGATGATGAGGTTGATTCGCGGGCGTTTCTCACGGCTGTGCTTGAGGAGTGCGGTGCCCAAGTAATGGCAGTGGGATCGGTAGTTGAGGCGATCGCGGTGATTCAGAATTTGAAACCCGATGTTCTGCTGAGTGACATCGGAATGCCAGAAGAGGATGGCTATTCTTTGATCCGCAAAGTGCGATCGCTCTCACCACAGGAAGGAGGGCAAATTCCGGCAGCCGCACTGACGGCTTATGCTAGAGCTGAGGATAGAACGCGATCGCTTTTGTCCGGTTTTCAGATCCACTTACCCAAACCTATCGAACCCGCTGAGTTAGCTGCTGTCGTCGCCACCCTTGCCAATAGGACGGGTTAACAGTTAACAGTTAACCGTTAACAGTTTAAATCTTTATTTTTCTGTCAATCTATCTAGCTTTTCTCTAACTAACAAATCGAATAGAGAACGCAGTAAAAACCAACCTCCAAAGGCTGATATAGCAAAAGTCGCGATCGCACCTCCTTTATATCCACCAATTAACAACACCGCACCTGATAGAAAGGCAAACCCAGTCAAGCAAGCATAAATTAAAGTCTTAATGGCCATATTAACTCGTTTCAGAGCGCGATCGCTCTCAATAGTCCGCACCCGCACCTGCAACTCACCTTCTTCAATCCGCTTTTCTAAATGTCGAATTAAAACTTCCGCTCTACTCGGTTGCTGTAACCTAAATCTCACATAATTTCTTGCCTGTTTTGCCAACTCTCCCACTAAATTTACCCGGTCTTTTTGAGAAATTGTAGTCAGGCTTTTAATAAAAGGTTTGGCACAAGCAACAGGATTGTATTGAGGGTCTAAAGTTCTAGCAATACCGTCTAGAGTCGTCAAAGACTTCATAATAAACATCATCTGTCCCGGCAAACGAAAAGGCTGCTGTTCAAACATGATATATAATTCATCCTTAATTTCATTAAATGCTTGAAAATCTATCGGTTTTTCAGTAAACTTTTCTAATAAAAACGTGACCATTCTCCGTACAGGCATCATATCCGGAACTGGCTCAATTAAACCCATCAAAATTAAAGTTTCCAAAACCTCATCAGTATCCTTTTTTAATACCCCAAAAAAAGTCCTGATCATCTGATCTTTAGCCAGAGACTTCACCTCCGCCATCATTCCAAAATCATAAAAAATCAGGCTACCTTCTGCATTAACTGCCATATTCCCCGGATGTGGATCGGCTTGAAAAAATCCATCTTGCAACAATTGTTTTAAATAACAGCAGATACCTAACTGATTGAGTTTTTTGACATCAACTCCAATGGCTTCCAAACTTTGTCTATCGTCAACCTTTATCCCTGGCAAATATTCGACGGTCAACACTTTTTTTGTAGTATATCGCCAATAGACTTTAGGCACGAGAACGTGAGGATAGCCGCTAAAATTTTTGGCAAAGCGTTCAGCATTTTTACCCTCTTGGATATAGTCAATTTCTTGATAAAGAATTGTAAAAAATTCCTGATAGATTGCATCTAAATCGTATTTCCTCGTCCAAGGGAAATACCGCTGGCAAAAACGGATGAATTTGTGAATAGCTTTAACATCCAAGTCAAATAAATTTTGCAATCCCGGACGTTGAACTTTAACAACTACCTCTTCCCCTGTGTGCAGGCGAGCTTTGTGGACTTGTCCTAAACTAGCAGCAGCAATAGGAAAATGGTCAAAATCGCGATACAGAGCATAAATTTCTTTACCGAGTTCAGATTCTATCAAAGCGATCGCTTCTTCAGAATTAAACTCAGGCACTTTATCCTGCAACTTTTGTAACTCATTCACATATTCTAGAGGCAATATATCTGCACGAGTCGAAAGAGCCTGACCAATTTTAATAAAAGTCGGGCCTAAATTTAACAGCGTCTTAACTAACCATTCAGCGCGGATCGATCTTGTCCGAGGGGAATTATTTTGAAATACCCGATCTGACCACAAATAGAACATGAACTGTCCTGCGGCGGCAAAAACATCGAGTTGTCGGATCAGAGGAGAAGATTGAGATTTTTGCCAGCGTAGTGGATTAGGTGGAACTTTTATAAGCATACTATTTTTAGCTACCTGTTAGTGGTTGTTAATGGTTAATGGTTAATGGTTAATGGTTAATAGTTAGTTGTTAGTTGTTAAATCAATTTTAATTTTTGTAGCCGTGTTTTAGTGACTTTTTATTGTGATACTCTTGAGTGGGTAAAGCCAACACTACAAATTTTAGATGATACTTGTATCGATTACATTCTCCTATTTGACTACTAACAACTAACCACTAACCCCCAACAAATTTATTCTTCCAGGCTTGCCTTTTGGTTTGGAAACAAAGGCAAGGTAAGAGTAAAGCTAGTGCGCCATAACTCAGCACTTTCAGGGTTGTCTATTGCCCCTGAGCTAAACGCAGCAATAGTACCACGCAAGTGCTTCACTAAGGACTTTACCAGAGCTAAGCCTAAACCCGTACCCGGAATAGCTTGTTCCGTGATGCCTTTTCCGCGCCGGAACTTCTCAAAAATATGGGGCAAATCTTCTGGAGAAATTCCCGACCCAATATTAGAAACACTCATTACAATTTCACCTGCTGCAAAATAGGCCGTCAAGACGACGGTACTACCACTAGCAGAGTATTTGCCTGCATTTGTCAATAGTTCCAATAGAATGCGCCTCAGACAATCGGGTTCAGTTTGCAGACTTCGCGGCCGCGCAGGTATTTTGACTGCTAGAGTTAGCTTCTTACTCGCCCATTTTTGCTCAAAATCTTGAGCTAAATTCTGAATTAAATGCTTGAGGTCAATCTGTTGCAGCTCGATAGTATCTGGCTGGGACTCTAGC
The DNA here is from genome assembly GCA_035298405.1 of Kamptonema sp. Lineage (GTDB taxonomy): Bacteria > Cyanobacteriota > Cyanobacteriia > Cyanobacteriales > Microcoleaceae > Kamptonema. The sequence continues at coordinate 3,292 of DATGYA010000778.1, forward strand.
TGCTGTAATGCGAGCAAATCGTTGATTAGATTGGTTTCCTGAGAACACTGCCGCTCCAGAATATCAAGATAAACGGCGCGGCGCTCTGCCGATAGGTCGGATTGACGTAACATCCGAATCGCTAGCGTCATGCTTGTTAGAGGAGTCCGCAACTCATGGCTAACGGTGCTGAGAAACTCGTCCTTGAGCTGATTTAGCAGTCGCAGTTGGTCAACTTGCCGACGAGTTTGTTCGTATAATTTTGCCTGCACGTCGAGACTTCGCTGCAATTGGGCTGTACGATCTTCTACGAGGCCTTGTACTTGTTGTAGCGTTTGAGTCTGAATGATAGCTGCGCTCACTTGAGCGCTGACTAATTCCACAAGTTCTAGTTCCTCTGGTTCCCAAATGTGGGGCAAGGAATGCTGTAATACTAAGAAGCCTAGAATAGTGCCTTGGGTTGCCCCGATGAGAGGAACTAGCAGTAAGGCTTTAATGCTGGGATTAAAAATTTCTGGGATGTTTTGGAGGGAAAAGCTTGGCAGTTCGCTGGTATCTCCTATTACTAAAGGTCTGCGAGCACGAGTGAATGCTTCCACACACAAGGAACTTTCGGATAGCCAAAAGGATGGGGGGGGTGGGGAGTTTTGAGTTTTGAGTTTTGAGTTTTGAGTTTTGAGTTTTGAGTTAGGAATTCCCCCGTCTTCGTCATCTGGGAGAGTTTTGAGTTTTGAGTTTTGAGTTTTGAGTTTTGATTTGGGAATTCCCCCATATCCCTCATCTCCCTTTACCGCTAGATCTGAGTCTGTGCGCTTAGACCAGTCGCATACTACGGTGGCTCTGGCTTTGGGGATTTTGTTGGGGGAGGAAGTTTTAAATAGGGGATCTAAATATTTTAATAATAGGATCAGACCGCGATTTACTTGTAGGGTGTCGGCGGTGCCTTCAATAGCTAGTTGGAGGATTTGATTGAGTTCTAGGGGGGTGTCAATGATGCAGGTTAGCCAACTGAGTAGGGTTTGGTATTGGGATTGACGCTGGACTGTTTGCTGTAGTGTGGTAATTTGTTGGGTTTTTTCTATTTGGGAGATGGCGATCGCAATTATGGGAGATACTGCTTCTAACTGTTGGCGCTCTGAAACAAACCACGCACGAGGCTGTATAGACCCGATAATGATGATGCTGTTTTTCCCTTCTCCAAATTGTGTTGCGATCGCCAAAATTCCTCGAACAGGAAACGATTCTCCTTCTAGATCCAGAGTGCGAACAGCTTCCCTCGCCTGAATGTCAGAAATAGCTACAGCTCCCGCGCCTAAAAGCATTTTGACAAAATTTGGACGCTGTGCGAGTGAGAGTAAAGGTTTTTTGATTGTTGTTTCTGCTAATGGAGACATCTCGGTTAAATCGCCAGCGGCACCAGCTTGCCAATAACCTGTTTGAATAGCTGCGCGATCGCCCTCTAGCGCAGCTATTAAACAACAGTCTCCTTGGCAAGCAGCACCTAAAACATCCGCTATCCTAGAAAGCAGAGTTTCTGGAGGCGAGTTCGCCAGAATAATTTGCGAAATTTGCTGCCCCAGTTGAGCAGGATCGATCTGGTGCGGCATGAGACGATCCATAAATTTTTGAAGTAATTCTGATTCTGTCAGGGGGTACAGATGCAATTTCCAAGGCTCTGCAATATGTAAGCGATCTGTAGCAAAGTCTTGATTTCCCTGAAAATTCATCATCTCGCCAAGCCTTTATTTAGAATGTTTGAACCTATACGCTGTAGAGTTTTACTCTGCAACGCAAGACGACTCTAATTTTAATTATGCCTGTTTACTCATAATAAAATAGATAAAAATTTGCTAGCTTTTATTAAAGCTACTGTCCTCCGAGAAATTACCTAATTTTCTAAGTGAACTGTATACATACCTACTGCTAAAATCTCGGAATTCACTAATTTAGTATAGTTATTGTTAAGGTAATTTGTAAAAAATTAGGTGATTAATCCTGAAATTTCTATGATTTATTTTAAATAAATTTGTGACTGTTGCCCAACTTTCTTGTGGCGCAATGACTATGAGCAAGTGAGATAGGGAGGCGGGGAGATGGGGTATTACCAATTTAGAAGCATCTTAGCTTAGATTAAGCGCTAATGCTCCTTTGCCTACAACCAAAAATTTTGGCTCTTACCCTGACGCAATCATTACACTACTAGATTTAATCACCGCGAAGACTTCTTTCCCTTTCTTTAACCCTAGTTTGTCAGCGGATGTACGAGTGACAATTGATACCAAATCTACTGACGGTGCGATCGCCAGGGTGACTTCCGCATTCACTGCTCCTTTGACAATGCGTTTCACTTTTGCTCTCAAGATGTTACGGGCACTGATTTGTACCGACTGTAACCCTACTGTATTCATCGAGCCGTTAGCGAAGCTTGCCGAAGGCATCCCTTCTTCTCCTTCCTCCTCTAAATCCTCGGAAAATTCAATCGAGTTGACATTAAGCTCGGCAGAGGAGGACGATTGCCCCATCTGTCGAATCATTTCTCGCAAGATTTCTGTTTTTGTCCGCTGGGTCTGCTGACAAATCTGTTCCAGAATTTGCCGCTCTTCATCGGAGGATTGGAAAGTTATCCAGCCTTGCTCTTTTCTTGGCATCGTAGAATACCAAATAAGTTGGTATAAAGTTGGTAGGATTGGGCGTTGAATACCATTCTAGCGGTAAATCGGTCGTCAGATCGCTTTGAGCTAACTATACCAACCCAACTTAAGTCTTATGAAAAGAAGACACATTCTCGCCTTTGTGAGCGGATTACTAGCAACTCTACTGCTAGCGATCGGCTTCAAACTAGCCCTGCCTACCCCAGCCAACGCTCAGTCTCCCACGCTTCTAATTGCCGCCGCAGCTAGTTTGCAAGAAGCCCTTAAAGAAGTAGATCCCCTCTTTAAATCTGCCCATCAAGGCATTACAGTCAACTACAACTTTGCAGCATCCGGCCCGCTTCAACAGCAAATTGAGCAGGGCGCACCCGTTGATATATTCATTTCTGCTGCAACTCGACAAATGGATGCTTTGCAGGCGAAAAACCTTATTCTGACTGATACTAGGCGCAACATACTAACTAACAGTCTAGTTTTGGTAGTGCCCAGTAACTCCAAGCTAGGACTAACAAGCTTCAAGCAATTAACCAATTCCAACGTCAAAAAAATTTCGGTAGGAGAACCGCGCAGCGTCCCGGCTGGACAATACGCAGAAGAAGTGTTTAAAAATCTGGGAATTTTGGAGCGACTAAAGTCTAAATTGGTCTATGGCAACTCGGTTCGCAACGTTTTAGGAACTGTCGAAAGTGGTAATGCTGATGCAGGAATTGTCTATGCAACTGATGCCAAAATTTCAAACAAAGTAAAACAAGTGGCAACTGCTGCCAATAATTTGCACTCTCCAATTGTTTACCCAATGGCAGTCATTGCAGCTAGTCGGAATCAGCCCAATGCCCGTATCTACGCCCAATTTCTCACCAGTCAGAAAGCCCAAGCAATATTCAAAAAATATGGCTTTGGTATTGCTAAATAGTTAATGGTTAGTTGTTAATGGTTAGTTGTTAGTTGTTAATGGTTAGTTGGTGGTGGTTAGTGCTTGGCTACGCTTGCAATGACAACTAACAACTAAAAAGTAACAAATAACTAACAAATAACAATTAATATCAAATCCGGTTGCATCGGAATTATCTGACCGGGGCGGGTTTATAGGATTTGTCAATACTTATCAAATATCTTGGCGAACCCGCCCCTACAAAAATTATTATGATACAATTCCGAATCAAACGGAAATGATATAGCAGCTAACAACAACTAACAACTAACAGCTAACAACTAACAACTAACTCATAAACTGCTATGACTACCGACTTTTCCCCATTATGGATTTCTCTTAAAACCGCAGGACTTGCCACCATTGCTACATTCTTTACAGCGATTCCCATTGCTTACTGGATGTTGAATTATCGAGGGCGCTGGAAGTCTGTTATTGAGGGCATTTTTGTATCACCATTAATTCTGCCGCCAACAGTTGTGGGCTTTATGCTGCTGCTATTTTTTGGCAAAAATGGCCCCTTGGGGCAGTTAATGGAGCGGTTTAATTTCACGATAGTTTTTACCTGGTACGCGGCCGCGATCGCAGCAACGGTTGTAGCTTTTCCCCTAATGTATAAAACTGCATTAGGAGCATTTGAACAAGTCGATCCCACTCTGCTACAAGTCGCCCAAACTCTCGGCGCATCAAAGGTAAGGATTTTCTGGCGCGTGTTACTTCCGCTTTCTGTCCCCGGTATCGTAGCCGGAACAACTCTAACATTTGCGCGAGCTTTAGGAGAATTTGGGGCAACTTTGATGTTAGCGGGGAATATTCCGGGTCAAACTCAAACTATTCCCATGGCAATTTACTTTGCAGTGGAAGCGGGAGCGATGAATGAGGCTTGGCTGTGGGTGACTGCGATCATGACAATCTCATTATCAGGTATTATTGTAGTTAATCTGTGGCAGAAACAATATGAACGCCAGATTCAAGGTAAACAATTTGGTGTAGTTGAAGCCAATGAACCTGTACATCGCAGAGAAGAAAAAGGTGCTAGGGACTGGGGACTAGGGACTAAGGAAATAGCAGAAATTTCTTCCCTGCGCCCAAGTCCAGATTCCCTCAAGCCTTCTTCATCTAAGTTATTTCATCTGGAACAAGGGCTGCTAGTTGATATTGAGAAACAACTCGCAAACTTTACTCTTAATAATGCTTTTAGCGTTCACCAAGAAACATTAGGTTTACTGGGCGGATCTGGTTCTGGTAAAAGTATGACACTTCGTTGTATTGCTGGAGTGGAAACCCCCAGTCAAGGGCGAATTGTTCTGAATGGTCAAACTTTATTTGATTCAGAAAAGGGAATAAATGTACCTAGTCATCAGCGAAAAGTAAGTTTAGTATTTCAAAACTATGCACTATTTCCTCACATGACTGTTTTCCAAAATATTGCCTTCGGCTTGCAACATTTATCGCCGGAAACGCGATCGCAACGGGTGAAGCAACAGCTTGTGTTACTACAATTACAGGAATTAGGCGATCGCTATCCCCATCAATTGTCGGGTGGGCAACAGCAGCGGGTTGCATTAGCAAGAGCGCTGGCGACTGAACCGGAAGCTTTACTACTCGATGAACCGTTTTCGGCGCTAGATACCTATCTCCGCGCTCAAGTTGAGCGTCAATTAGTGGAAACTTTATCTACTTATGCGGGTGTCACTTTATTTGTGACACATAATCTGGAGGAAGCCTATCGAGTCTGTGAGAAATTGATGGTAATGTCGGGGGGAAAAGCGATCGCCTTTGATTCCAAACATCGTATTTTTGAACATCCTCGCACCATTCGTGTCGCTCAACTGACGGGATGCAAAAACTTTTCTAGTGCTACGGCGCTAGGTTCAGATGCGATTGAAGCGATTGATTGGGGTGTTACCTTGAAAGTCGTGGAAGCTATTCCTAATGACCTGTCAGATGTGGGAATTCGTGCCCATCAAATCAGTATTATGCCCAATCCTAATTCAAGTCTGAATAATACGTTTTCGTGCTGGTTAGCTTCAACAAGTGAAACACCGCACCGAATGACACTTTTTCTCAAGTTGAATGCTACTCCTGAAAACCCACAGGATTATCATGTGCAAGCGGAAATTTTTAAAGAAAAGTGGGAAGCAATCAAGAATCATCCGTTGCCTTGGTATGTGCGGTTCGATCCCCTGCGTCTGATTTTAATGGTTAACTAAAACTTGCTTTCACTCCATAATATTTCTCTGCTCTATAAACACCCAATCCTCTAATATTTCCGACTCAGGCACCAATTTCAACCTCAAAGTATAAGTTTTTCCGATCTCCGGGAACAACCTCAATTTTGCTAGGACGAGTCAGGCGCGATAAATAATCACTGATACATTTAATGTTACCAACGAGGTTCCAATATGTTTCAGTATCAGGACAGGTAATCGTCAATGTGGGTACATCCAAATTTTCTATTGACCACTGACACCGACTTAAGATGGTTTGGGTGATGCGATCGCAACCTGCATAGAAATAATAGCTCACGGCTTCCTCAAGCTGTGACTGCAAAATTCGATCTAGAGATGTTGGAGTGGGAGCGAGATCGTCAGGGGGAAGCATGGACTTTTTCATAAAAAAACCTCGGTAAACGGGAAA
>DATGYA010000779.1:0-9155 GCA_035298405.1 Kamptonema sp.
GTTTGAAATCATTTGAATAATCTTTATATTTATCAAAAATATAAGAAATCATGGTTCTAAGATATGTTGAAATCTTTGCTTCTTTCAAGAATTTTCCCAACTCACTTAGTAGTCTATCATCTTCATTAATAATGTTTTTTATTTGTTTTTCAAATGATAATTGATTATTAAGAATAGTCTTAAAAAGCATTTCTATTAATTTATGTAAATTTGTAATTACATCACTATATTCATGTGGCGAGTCTGCCGATTGATATATAGTCAATATGTGCTTAAATTTCTCTGATATATATGGATAATCTTCTAGTCCTTCTAATGTTTTATTGATTACTTGTTCATCTAGTAATGGAAAACCATAAGGATAAATAGTAACAGAATTTTCTACTTTAGTAAGAGAAAAACATTGATGCAATTCTGCTAAGGCTTTTATTTCTTCATAAAGTGGTGTAAATGTTAATTCTGTAAGACCTGTAGGAAAAGGCGATAATTTTTCTTCTAGTTCAATTTCTAGTTTAATTTCTTCTTCTAAAACAACAAACATACATTGTAAAACTGTTGCTAGGCACTTTTTATTTTGTGCAGATTTAATTTGCTTATAAAGATTTGTGATTTGAAAATCACACGCTGTATAAGAGTCTCTATGAGGATCATAAAATTCTTCAAATTCTTCTTCTAATTCCTTATACTCTAATCCCATAAAAGTACAAAAGCGTTGTTCTAACTTGTTTATTCTTTGACATTCACACCAATAATTAGTTAAGTGTTTATCTATCACTCCAATAAATTTATTGATAATTTTATTCCATTTATCTTCCTCTTGTTCATTATCAATTTTCCATACCTTGTTAAAAGATTTAATTTTTGGCCATGAATTACTCATTGATTTGTCTCCTTAAGAAAAATTTAAGCAACAGCAAACTCAGTAAATTTACGAGTCTCAGGATCATGAAATGCTAAGACAATATCCTCTTATTGACTTCCGTTGTTATATGTCTTTTGATGCGATCGCCTGAACAACGGCTCCAATACCTGTGTGATAAATGCCTTCTATTATATCACGCTCAAGCTCAATTAGATGCTGAAACTTTAACCCAGCTAACTCCATGCTCAAAGATTCTTTAGATTGCATCACATCTACTGAATTTCCCCCGCCAGTACCATGCTTCAACTGATCGGGTGTATAAGCCTCAATCAGAAAAACACCGTTTGGCTTTAACCCGGCTACAACTTTTTTATGAAGTTGTTTTCTGACTGAAGAAGGCAATGGACAAAATATAGATACAATTCCATCCCATTGATTTTCGCCTAAATCATAATCTTCTAGATCGGCCTGAATAAACTCAATAACAACCCCATTATCTTCTGCCAACTTTCTAGCCTTATTCAAACCAACTAGAGACGCATCTACAGCAGTTACAGAATAACCCTGTTTCGCTAGGAAAACAGCATTCCGCCCTTCTCCTTCAGCCAAGCTTAGAACTTTACCTTTTGGAATACTGCTGAAGTTCGCTTCCAAAAAATTGTTCGGGCTTGTGCCATATACGTACTCTTCTGCACTGTATCTTTCATCCCACATCTGTTTTCTCCAATTGTTGTCGTTGGCATATTATTCTCTCCTGTTCGTAGCGCAAAAGAGCAGAGGATACAGAGGCAATATTCGTCATATTGCTATGCTTGCCTATTCAAGAAGTAATTAAATAGACTTTATCGAACTCTTACACCCAGTTTCTCATCCCAGTGGAGGGGTTTGGCTGCTTTAGCCAAGGGAGCTTCGGGGACTTGACCTACAGATACACCATAGCGCCAATCGGGTGGACAGATAGCGATGTAGCGGGCATAGCCACCTAATCCCCCCTGAAATTTGGGATAGCCGATAGTTACTAACGCTCCTGTTTCGGGCACTCGATCCAGATGAGCTACTCCTTCAGCCTGAGTATAGCCATTTCTCAATAACCAGGCTTCTCCTTCCAGCGTTGGCGTACTATCTGTATCGAGAGGTTCGTGGCCATGAAACAGAATTTTACGTTCTAAATGCAAAAATTTCAGCGCAGCCAGGGAAACACCGGGAAATTGGGTGCGGGTTGCTAGTTCAGGATTAGGCCATTCTTTTGACCAATCAGAACGGACAAACACTACAGAGCCTGCTGGAATTTTGCCATGTTGCCGTTCCCATTTGAGAATATCTTCTACTTGCAGGGCATAGTTTGGATCGCGAGCCACCTGTTCCTGAATCGGAATCACCACTAACGGACGAACCGCAAAGGTGGGTGGTAATTCGTCAATGGCAGGATAGTCAGGATTCCAGTGGGCTGGGGGATCGAGTTGCGTACCTAGTTGGTCGGTGGGTAGATTGTAGTGAGTTGCTTCAAAGCCATCGGCGGAGTAGGTGTAAGCTTTGTCCGTTTTGGGAACAGTGGTAGATGAAAATTTAGGATGATCAAAACCCGCCCATACTGGGATATTTGGTGTAATGGTGTGGGTGAGATCCACGTATTTTGCTGATTTGAGAGACTGTTGATAGACTTGCCAGAGGGGGGGTTGAGGATTTGGTTGAGCAAATGCGCTCGAACAAGAAATGATTACACAAAAGACAATAATAAATCTTAAGAATCTAAATATTTTCATGGTTTTTTGCTTGTAATCAAGTTTCACATCAAATTCATGTAGCCCGGATTCTGTGAAGACTAAATCTTAATTTAACCACTGATGACAACAACTTCTCGAAACTGAAGAACGAAAGTATAAAAATCTTTACATTTCCAAAAGTCTAGATTTTAGCGATCGCACATTTGTAGACGATCGAGAGCGATCGCACAACATTTTAATCCTACAGCGACCGACAAAATCAGAGCCACCCGTTACAAAAGCTTTCATAATTGTCTCCTATTTATTTTGACCCATCATCAAATTTGCGATGGTAGATCGCCAAATGCGTTCAAATGAAATTATGTACAGAAGAAAAAATCTCTCACTCTAGGGAAAATTGATGCGAAATTTGGGCTATAATCTAGTATAGACAAGGATATTCTCAGCGATCGCCAAGCCCCATGAATCGTAACTTTTGGATTATTGCCCTCATTTCTTTCATCAACGCGCTAAGTTTTACGATTCTGATTCCCGTTTTGTATCTCTACGGCAAACAGTTCAACTTAAATGATTTTCAGATTAGTTTGATCTTTGCAATTTATGCAGTTTCCCAATTTTTTGCTACACCGATTATTGGTAAACTCTCCGATCGCTTTGGACGTAAACCCTTATTGATAATCAGTTTAGCAGGGACAGTTATCGCCAATTTCATGGCAGGAACAGCTACCACCGCCGCCGTCTTATTTTTTGCAAGATTTCTGGATGGCATTACGGGCGGTAATGCTTCTGTCGCCCAAGCCGTCATCTCCGATGTCACCTCTCCTGAAAATCGCGCTAAAGCTTTTGGTATTAATGGTGCTGCCTTTGGACTCGGCTTTATTCTGGGGCCCGCCATTAGCCTCCTGGCTCAAAAAGCGGCTCTCCATACTCCTCTTGGAAAATCTTTTGGCGCTTCTTTTTTAGTATCAGCCGTCATCGCCGCGATCGCACTATGCCTAACGATTTTCTTTCTGCCAGAAACTCTGAAAACTAAAGCTAAAAAGGCTCAGAATATTTTTGATATTGGCTTAGATCAATTAATTAAAGGGCTATTTATACCCAAAATTGGCATCTTATTAATTGTCACTTTCCTCACAGGAATGACATTCACCATATTTACGTTTGCCTTTCAGCCCTATTTCCTGACGGTTCTCAAACAAAATAGCGATACTCTCACCGTCATGTTTTTTATGTTCGGTGTGTTAGGGGTAATCATGCAAACCTTGGGCATTGCTCAAATGACTAAAAGACTGAAATTAGAGCATATCATGTTTTTAGGATTATTGATTCGCAGCCTCTCCTTTGTATTGATGCCTATTTGGGAAAACGTCTATTATTTTGTCGCGGTTTGCGTTCTCTTCTCATTGCTTAACTCTGTCGTGCAACCAATGATCGGTGCGCTGATTTCGCTAAATACTAAGCCCGAAGAACAAGGTATGGTATTAGGTCTTAATTCATCTTATCTTAGTATCTCCAATGCTTTTGGTCCAATCATCGCTGGCTTAATAGTAAATCAATCCAATCCTCAATCCTATGGATATCCACTTTATTTAGCGGGAGTTTCTACTTTTCTGGTGCTAATTTTGGCATTCGTCAAGCGGAAAACTTATAGTTATCAGAAATCATAAATATTAAAATTATTTTTTGATTTCTGGTTTTGGAGATTTGCGATCGCCTATCAGAACTGAACTAAGCTACTCAGCACAAAATTAACTCAATCTTCTGATAAAATTAAAGCCATTGCGCGATCGATAATTTCCTCTTTATTGACCAAGCGTGATAATTCTCTGGGTTCATAAACTCCTTCTGCTACTTCCAAAGAAGCTTTGTTCAACGCTTGGGTGTATGCTTTTTCTAGGACTTGATTTAACTCTTCTACTGACAAATAAAAGCTGTTGCCTTGCGGACGCTCATTCAGTCCTTGAATTTCTAAAACAGAGTTACGAATGGAGATATCCCAAGAGCGAGTTGTGCGATTTTCTGCTTGCTGTTTAATCAAATGTAGTAACAGAATTATTGCATAGCTACGAATATTATTAATAATATCTTTTTTACTCATTTCTTCCAGCTCTTCAACTATGACTAACGCCCCGGAAATATCACCTTTGAGTAGTAAATCTTTGAGTGTAAATAATTCTTCCATGACAAATGCCTCAATCTTGGGCAATTTTATTATAGCTGAATAGTGCGATTAGTAAATCAAAAATATTGTTTAAATCTGAGTGATTGGCAAGGAAGTCTCAAATTGTCTGGACACCTCAAAAAGCGATCGCACTCTTTTCAAAGCGCGATCGCATTTCCCTTCATCTCAACTCTTTCAGACAGAATCTATCTGCCTTTCTTGCATCTGCTGGCAATATTTAGCCGCCATTTTCTCAGCTTTTTCATAAACCAACTGAGGATTTTTCAACATATCGCCCGGTTCGGGTTCTAGTTGCTTAGTTGATACTGAGATTCGACCTCTCAGAAGATCTAAATCCAGGATCATTACCTTCACTTCGTCATTCACTTGAAAAACACTGTGAGGATCGTCAAAGGGATCGTGGGAAATATCAGAAATGTATAGCAAAGCGCAAATATCTCCGAGATCGACAAATGCGCCGTATGGCTTAACTCCACGTATCTTACCGACAACAACATCGCTCACTTTCAGCTTTTTTATTGTGGGTTCACGCAAAGCACTGCGGTGGCTTAATACAATGCGAACGCGCTCTTTGTCCACTTCGAGAAACTTGAGAGGAAGTTCTTCTCCAATCAAATCTTCTTTAGGTTTGTCGGTACAGATATGAGAAGTGGGAATCCAGCCGCGCAAACCTTCAATCTTTACAATTGCTCCACCACGATTTACAAGATAAACTGTGGCGTAAACAGTGACATTTTCTGCTTGCATTTGCCGCACTCGTTCCCAAGCTATGCGACGCTCAAGTGCTCGGATAGACAGAGAAAGTCTCGGATTGTTTTCTTGGTTGCTATAGTCATGCACAACCAAAAATTGACGAGTTTCATTTAGCTGCAAAACCTGCTCTGGGGATTCCACTTCAACTATTGACATCTCCCGCAGCGGAATATAAGCAGCTATTTCAGAACCGAGGTCAATCAAAGCGCCTTCGGGTTCCAGCTTAAACACAGTCCCGATTACAATTTCACCGAGACTGAAGCTATTTGATTTAGAGTTCACAAGACTATCGGGCTTAACAAGCGCCCGTTGCTGATATTTTTTACTGATGATGCCGGCATCTAATATCAAATTAGCATGATTGTTTTTATCCGTCAAGTTTTTGCTGTAATATAATTTATATTGAGAATAATTCCGCTATCTTGAGATTTAATAAATTCAGGACTTACGCACCCAACCAAAGAAACCGGATTTTTTGACGACAATAATTAGTTTTGATCCACAGATTCTCTCAAAAACCCGGTTTCTGGGACGACCTGCGTAAGTCCTAAAATTATCTAACTATTGAAAAAGAACAAGCTGTCTATATTCTTCAGTTTTTATAAGCGTTCCATTTGGCTCATTTGACAACAAGTTTTGATTTAATATTTCCTTAGCAATAGCTTCCACCACAGGTACGCAAACCGAGTTGCCAATCTGCTTATAACTTTCCCCAACACTTGGATAAATTTTAAAATCTTCAGGAAAACCCATCACTCGATAACATTCCTTAAGCGTCATTTTCCTCACCATCTCTTTCTCAGGAATATAGATAAAAAATCTACCAGAAGTTTCTTGCGATGGTATGGTCGGATGCACTCCATCTACCGAATAAATCCGATTAGGTTGCCGATGAACTCTCGATAAATGTTCAGTATTTGGCCTCACGCCAGTTTTCCAAGTTCCCTTATTTCTGTAACCCACAAATAACAAACCAGATATTTGCTTTCGCGGACAATCAATTAAAGTATACTCTGATGTATCCAAGATTTCAAAATCACCCTCTACATCTAGAAAATCTCGAAGTTTGGGCGGAAATTTACTCTTCAGTTTAGAAAATTTAAACTCTTTACCCTTAGTCCCAATAATAAATATCCTTTCTCGATGTTGCGGAAGTCCAAAGTTTTTAGCATTCAGAATTTTATAGTCCACATTGTATCCCAAATCTCGCAGACTAGCAAGAATTACCTTTAAAGTATTGCCGCCATCGTGATGGATTAAGTGTTTAACATTTTCTAGAACAACAACTTTAGGCTGCTTAACTTTGATAATTTGACAAACATCAAAAAATAAAGTACCTCTAGTATCTTCAAATCCTAACTTTTTGCCACAAATACTAAAAGGTTGACAAGGAAATCCGGCCACTAAAACATCAAAATCTTCTATTTCATGGGGATTAACATCTTTAATATCACCAAAAGGAACCTCATTAAAATTATTGCTGTAAACTTCTCGGCAGTGTTTATCTACTTCACAGGAGAAAACGCATTCAAAACCTGCATTTTCAAAACCTTGTCTAAAGCCTCCAATCCCAGCAAATAAATCTATAAATTTCATTTCAGCCTTAAGGCAAACTATTGAACGATACAATTATACCAAATCCGGCTTAAATACCCCTTTATTCTTTAGTCCGCGTAGGCGGACTTTGTTTGTGTAGTAGCGGTTTAAACCGCCAAATAATAAAAGGTCTAACTGAATATCTGGCGATTAGAAATCGCGGCTATACAAACAAAGTACGAGCTAAGAGGGACTATAAGAAAAAGAAAAGTTCAGCGAATCGTAGGTATTTTCTTGCAGCCAACAATACAAATGCGCGATCTCTCTTGACTAATCTCCCAAACAAGCCCCATAACGAGATAAAATAGAAATAGTGAAAAAACTACAGCTATTGTTCAGCAATACGATCGCTCCCTGTCTTAAACTATGAGTCTAACCTTGGAAAATCTGACTGCAATTGATGACAATCTTTCCAAACGCCACATCGACCTCGACCCAGGCGGCTACTTCATCATCTATCTTGACTGCAAAGACGGCTTAATTTGTGCCAAGCATTTTACCAATATTATCGACGATCGCGGCCTCGCTGTCGATCCAGAAACAGGCAAACCCATCCCTGCACGCGGTAAGGTGGAACGCACCGAAGCCACTCTTTTTACTGGCAGAACTGCTAAAGAACTTTGCGTTAAAATCTTTGAAGAAACCCGCCCCAGTCCGGTGACACAATTAGATCACGCAGCTTATCTAGGGCGGGAGTTAATACGGGCAGAAACGGCTTTATTAAATGGTAAAGAGTATATTCAAGATTAGTTAAAACCTTGATACCAAAAGTATGTCACCATGGGAATTACTGTTGCCAGTACCAACAGTACAACGACAATGAGAGTGGCATTACCAGTATCAGTTTCTTCTGCTCTTTTGAATGTGCCTTCAACTTGAACGTTATCAACAACTTGAGGAGGGCCAGGATCGGGGTTTCCAGATAACACCGTCGCAATGCGATCGCCTGCTGCCAAAAATGCCTCATTGTATTTATTACCTTGTCGCAGCGGTACTTGCACAGTTTCATCAGCGACACTTTTAGCAATGTCATCACTTAGGAGAGACTTAACAGCTTCTCCAGTACGAATTGCAGTGTTGTTAGTGACAGTATCGAGGACGAGTACAGTTTGATTAGCTTGTGCTTCTGGGGTGGGAAACCATTTTTGAAACAGTTTTTCGGCGAAGCTGGCGGCGGTTTCGCCGTAGTCGAAGCGGTGGATGGTAACGAATCTGACTTCCTTGCCAGTCTCCTTTTCGAGATTATCGAGGAGGCTACTGATATTACCTTCGCTGATGCGGCTGAGAATTTCGCCTTTGTCGATCACCCAAGTGCGATCGCCTGGTGATAGATTGGGAATTTCGTAAACGCCAGTCGCCTGCGCGGGTAATGCTAGCATCTGAGTAGCGACAATAAAGAGTGCGATCGCTAACATCAGCCGTTGGAGGTATTGTCTGCAATTGAAGACTTGGTAGAGGAGTTTTATCATTTGGTTAACCGTTAAACTCACTTTTTTTCAAAAATACTATACAAACAGCCGTAAAATTCATCTTTATAGAGGGCGATATTTAAAATCGCCCCCCAACTAAACCGCAAGCGAGATTTTTTTCGGATTGCAACTATGGAACCGGCAGAAATGTACAAAGGTTGGATTATTCAGTCCCAGAAAGTATTTTATGTTGAAGCTTGGGATGCTTCTGGCAACCGCCACGTTGCCGTCCAAAATGCCAAGAGTGAGGAGGAGGCGTTAGAACTTGCCAAAAAATGGATCGACAAGTACGAGTTAAAACCGACAAGAACACCAATAGATGAACCCCGCCCTTTTGGGGACATGATTGATATGCCATTTTGAATATCTTTGACGAAGTTTTAACGCCCAGCAGTCGAGTTAAAAGTCCCCCTTTTTTAGATAATTTAGGGGGATATCCACCAATTTAGATATTAATTAGTCAGCAAACTAGGGGAAGTCAGCACAAAAACATCCCTTGTCCCTACACCCACAAATTCTGGTTTGATCGGAGTAGTAAAGTGCAAAAACTCGTGGTCATTAACTAACAG
>DATGYA010000780.1:0-17751 GCA_035298405.1 Kamptonema sp.
TTGAGTTGTTAGTTGTTGGTTGTTAGTTGTTAGTTGTTGGTTGTTAGTTGTTGGTTGTTAGTTGTTGGTTGTTAGTTGTTAGTTGTTAGTTGTTAGTTGTGATATAGCCTTTCTCTTTCTACTGAGGTACAATATCTCTACCCCCAACCCCCTTATAAAGCAGAGGGAAATTTTCCAGTTCCCCCCTCCCCTTTGCAAGACAGCAGCGCCTTCGATAAGCTAGCTGAACTGATGGAATTATAAAGGGAGATTTTCCAGTTCCCCCTTTGCAAGGGCAGGCTAGGGGAGGTCGTTTTTATACCTCATAATTGAGAGACACTATATCGAATCCGTCAACATCAGGATTATAAAGTACTGCAAACATCTTGTGTGCTGATATAGCTAGCGAGCTGTCCAGCGATAGCACGTCTAAATGAATTGTGTAATTTTTTGTAGGGACAACCCCCCTGTGTCTCCCCCCTGATCGATCGGGGGTACACAGGGATACTACCCCTACAATATTTGCACAAATGATTTAGACGTGCTATAGGATTCCTAACTAACAACTAACAACCAACCACCAACAACTAACAATTAACCATGAACAAAATAGCATATTTTGAATGTCCAACTGGCATCGCCGGCGATATGTGCCTGGGAGCTCTTGTTCATGCAGGTGTTCCCATAGAATACCTGATTGCGAAGCTCAATTTGCTGGGTATTTCCCAGGAATACCACTTAAGAGCAGAAAAAGTTCACCGCAATACTCAACTAGCAACTAAAGTTTATGTCGATTTAAGTTCATCCCCTGAAACCACCGAAGTTACAGGAGAAAATATCGATCCATCAGAAAGAGAATCCCCAACTTTTTCACAACATCATCACCATCATCATACTGATAGCCCCTCACCAACCAGTCACTCTCAACATCGCCATTTGCCAGAAATTGAGCTGATGATTGCCAGTGCGGGGTTGCCTCAACGTGCTGAAACTTGGAGTTTAGCAGTATTTAGGAAACTAGCAGAAGCAGAAGGTGCTGTACACGGTATCGCCCCAGAGAAAGTTCACTTTCACGAAGTAGGAGCAACTGATGCAATTGTTGATATTGTTGGCACTTGTTTGGGTTTAGATTGGTTAGATATTGACGAGTTGTACTGTTCCGCTTTACCCACTGGTGGCGGTACAGTGTGGGCAGCACACGGACAGTTAGTAGTGCCTACACCTGCGGTTTTAAAGTTATGGGAAATGCGACAAGTTCCAGTTTACAGTAATGGAATTGAGCGGGAGTTGTGTACCCCAACTGGGAGCGCGATCGCAGTTACTCTGTGTCAAAGTTTTGGTTCACCACCGCCAATGAATCTTCAGAAAATTGGTTTAGGTGCAGGTTCCCGCCAATTACCTATTCCTAATATTTTGCGGTTGTGGATAGGAGAGAAGGAAGAAGGAAGAAGGAAGAAGGAAGAAGGAAGAGGGAAGAAGGAAGAGGGAAGAAGGAAGAGGGAAGAAGGAAGAGGGAAGAAGGAAGAGATAAAAGGGAAGAATGAAGAAAGAAGAGATAAAAGGGAAGAAGGAAGAGGGGATTTAGCTAATTGCCACGAAATTATCTGTGTGCTGGAAACCCAAATTGACGATCTTAGTCCGCAGGCGATCGCATATATATTTGACGCTTTATTTAAAGTTGGCGCTTTAGATGTATTCACCCAGCCCATTGTCATGAAAAAATCCCGCTTGGGCGTACTACTTACAATTATCTGCCATCCCAAATCTCAGCAAAAATGCGAAAGCGTTATCTTTCGTGAAACCACAACTCTAGGAATTCGTCGCTCAACTCAAATCCGAAAAATTTTACACCGAGAAATACAAAAAGTGCAGATCGACTGCGGTGAAGTCAGAGTAAAAGTTGCTAAAACTGGTGATGCTATTACTAACGTACAACCAGAATATGAAGATTGCGCGGAACTAGCAAGACTTAACAATATTAGCTGGCGCGAAGTTCACCGCATGGCATTGCAAAGTTGGCACGTTCAGAATAATAAACCGTTTTAAGACTTACGCCAGTGGCGCATCAAAATAGGTACGTAGTTGGGCTTTAGCCCTCGGTAAGAGGGCTAAAGCCCAACTACGTACCTTAAAACTACTTAGTTACTAGCTTGGTCAGCAGCACGCTTCACATTCTCAGCGCCTTGGCTGACTTTATTTTTGAAAGTGCTAGTGCCTTCTTCAACCTTATTTTTTGCTCCCGTAGTCGCTTCGTTAGCGATATCTTTTGCTCCCTCTATGCCACTACGGGCATTTTCCTTAATATTCTCAATCCCTTGCTTAGTATTGTCTGCAAACTCCTTAGCTTTGCGTCCAAAAGCATTCTTATTTTCATCCAGCTTTTGACCGATTTCATCCAGCTTATCTGAGCCTTCTTCGCCTACACGCCGAATATTTTCAGGTACATCGTTGCTAGACTTAGTAATAATCCGACGTTCTGCACTATCTTTGAGTACTTGAGCTTTTGCTTCTGCTGCGGAAACGTTCTTCTTATTTCTGGGGTCGGTATCTTTATAGTCGTTCATTCCCCCTTTAAATTCAGATGTCACCGCCCCAGATGGAACTTCTTCTCTAACCTGATCTGAATTTTTTGCTAATACATCAGGACTGTTACAGGCGGTGCTAACTAACAGCAGGATTCCTGCCATAAATGCTGTAAAAATTTTTGCCAGCCGGATTTTTTTGAATGCAGTCATTAATCTGTTCATAAGATTTCTCCATTTCTTTGTAAAAAACTCAAATGCCTTTTGTCCTGTAGATGCTTAACATCATCAAACCAGGCATTTCTACACTTTTACAGCCTACAGATAAAATGACGAACTCTTCATCCGTCTCAAGTTACATTCTGAACTTGACTAATTGATTAGCGGGAAAATGTGCTTGAGGTAAAAAAAAATCCTTCGGGTCAGGAACCAGAAGGATAGGGGGTTTATCATCTCAAGTACAACAAGGTCTTTGATAATGATTGTGGTGGTTAGGATCGGCGAAAAACATCTGTCTAATGGCAGACAAATTTTGCAATAGGTATAATTAATGAGTTGTAATTGCTGCTTTGAGACTCTGGCAGAACTGCGCGATCGCTTCTAATCCTTGTTCTGGTGTACCATCAGCTAAGCGTTTGACAAAGGCACTACCTACTATTGCCGCATCTGCACCCCATGCTTTCACTTGGCGGGCGTGTTCGGGTTCGGAAATGCCAAAGCCGACACCGATAGGTTTATCGGTAACGCTGCGGAGCTCTTGCAGTAACTCTTGCACTCGCCCCTCCAATCCAGAACGCACACCTGTTACACCTGTGACGCTGACTAGGTAAATGAATCCTTGAGACTGAAGTGCGATCGCCTCTATTCGTTCTTTAGGACTTGTCGGCGCAACTAATAAAGTAACTTCAATACCTTGTTTATTTGCAGGTTGCAGCAAACTTTCCGCTTCTTCTAGTGGTAAGTCTGGCACTACTAATCCTTGAACCCCTGCACTTTTAATTTGCTGCAAGAATGTGTCTATACCTCGATATAAAATAGGATTATAGTAGGTAAAGAGAATAATGGGCGATCGCAGTTTAGGTGAAACTGCTGCAACCATTTCTAATACAGAGTCTAATTTAGTTCCCCGCTGTAAAGCACGAGTAGCAGCCGCTTGAATTACAGGGCCATCAGCTAGCGGATCTGAGTAAGGAACTCCTAGTTCAATTATATCTGCACCACTATCATCTAATATTTTTAAGGCTTTAGCGGTAGTTTCTAAGTCGGGATCTCCTGCTGTAATAAAAGGAACTAAAGCACACTGACCTTTGCTACGAAGGGATTTAAAGCACTCGGAAATTGATGTCATTGTTAGTAGTTGTTAGTAGTTGATTGTTGATTGTTAGTTGTTGATTGTTAGTTGTTATTGTAGGACTTTGAAAACTGACCCAATTAGTAGGTGCTTCAGAAATTAAAACCCTTATTTTCTCAATCCCTCATTAAATTCTGACACATCCTACAGTTAACAGTTAACAGTTAACCGTTAACCGTTAACCGTTAACCGTTAACCATTACGTTCTTGCTCAATTTCAGCTTGAATTTTTGCTAATTCTTCGGGGGTGAGTTCTTCGAGTTGCTTCTGCAAGACAGCTTCTTTGTAATCTTTTATTTGTTGGTTATAAGTCATGTTTTGAGTGACTGCTCGCAATAAATAAGTTAGCAGCCACCCAATTAAGCCACCAACCAAAAATACTTGACTCCAGATGCCTGCGTTCAGGCTGTCGAGTCCAGCAAGTTCTAGCAGCAGGTAGGCGACTCCCCCTGCTGCAAAGATCCCGATGCTGATTCCAATTACGTCAATGCGTCGCATTAGGCTTCAATTTGCCGCCGCTTGGGGCGAAAGTTCAAAAATGGGGCTAGGAGTAACATTCCTGGGAAGAAGAAGGATAGTAAGAAGTACATGAAGCCTCGCTCGAAGGAACTCGCCACGTACCAGCGAGTGTTGAGGTAGGCGTAGGTGAGGGCGGGGACTACTAGGAGGTAGGCTCCCGCGAGGGCGGCGTACAGCAGTAGGGTAATATACATAGGTTTCCTTGAGGGGATAATGACACCCGGTAAGTGGGATAGGCGCGATCGCGATGTCTATTGTACCGCTTAGGGAGATACAGCGCGAGTTTTGGGAAATTTTAGATTAGGGGTTGCGTAATTTATAGATTTGGGTATATAGTTGAAGGCTGTGGTTGCAATTTGCTCAAACCCAATAGCAGCAACTTAACAATAGGGGGTGTGGCGGAATGGTAGACGCTACGGACTTAAAATCCGTTGACCCGAAACGGTCGTGTGGGTTCAAGTCCCTCCACCCCCATAAAAAGTCAAGTTGGAAGCGCGATCGCTCCAACTGAATATACACTATAAGTTAACTGAGCTGAGATAAATAAGTCTCCCGGTTAACTTCAAAAATGATTAAAGGTACAACTAAGTTACTAGGAGTAATTGGTCATCCTATCGAGCATTCCTTATCCCCTGTGATGCACAATGCCGCTCTTTCTTATTTAGGACTGGATTGTGTTTACTTGGCTTTTCCAGTGAAACCACAGGATTTAAAGGCGGCGATTTCAGGATTTGCAGCGGTGGGTATTTTGGGATTTAATGTCACGATTCCTCACAAGCAAGAGATTTTGCCTCTGCTTTCTGAAGTTTCGCCAGTGGCGCGAGCGGTGGGTGCAGTGAATACTGTCTACCGTACTGAGCAAGGCTGGGGTGGTACTAATACTGATGTTCAAGGATTTCTTGCGCCGCTGCGATCGCACTTGTTAAAAACTGATACTAAAAATGATTGGAGTCAGAAAACAGTCGTAATTTTAGGTAGTGGCGGTGCGGCAAGAGCAGTTGTGGCTGGTTGCAGTCAGTTAGGCTGTGCAGAAATTCATGTTGTTGGCCGTAACTTACAAAAATTAACTGAATTTCAGCAGAGTTGGGTAAATTCTCCCCTACCTGTAAAGTTGCTAACCCATACTTGGGAAAACCTATCGGTGCTAATCTCAAAAGCAGATTTGCTGGTAAACACAACGCCTGTGGGAATGTTTCCACGCGGGGGGGAGTCTCCTGTAACTGAAGCAGAGATAGATCGACTCCGAGAAGGTGCGATCGCCTACGATTTGATTTATACTCCCAATCCTACCCAGTTTCTCATACAAGCTCAACAAAAGGGCGCGATCGCCATTGACGGCTTAGAAATGCTAGTGCAACAAGGCGCAGCAGCCTTAGAAATTTGGTTACGGCAACCAGTGCCAGTAGATGTCATGCGCCAGTCTTTGCGGCAGCATTTAGGATTAAATTAACATCTCACACAATTTCTCTTTAACCCCAAAATTCACAACCCAATTCAAGGTAAACTAAAAAATTAACATCCTCGCCAACAATCAACTACCATGCAATTTATGCGATTTCGAGCTGTCACCGTTGTTGTCATTTCTTGCCTGGTAGGAATTTTAACTTGGCTGTGGACTCCTCCAGCTTTAGCTGTAACACAGATTAAACTATCTAACGTTTCTTATCGCGACTGTCCCCCAGAAATGGCCGAAGGATCGGTTACGAGTGGTAGTTCCAGCGCCGCCAACTGCTTTTTAATCGTAGGTCAAGCCGAGAATGCCTCTGGCAAAACACTCGTAAATGCCGACATTTTCGGCCGCGTTTACGATGCCGAAGGTAATTCCGTAATGCAAAACCGCACCCGATTGGGGTCAATAGAAGAAGTGCCGCCAGGAATCAGCGATTTTGCAATCCGCATCTCTGTACCCGCAAATCAACCAACGCCTTTAGAACTCAAGCAATTTAAAGCTACAGGTTTTACAGGTAAAGTCCGGCGCTAACTAAAAATCTCCAAAAAAATAGGATGATGCTAGATACCATCATCCGCTCGCCGCAAATTTAATGCTCTAGTTGAATCTTTCTTGCCTTGGTTCGTAACTCAAGGCAAACTGCAAGCTTTAAGATCGAAGCCTTGGCAACTAAATTGCATTTTGCAAGCCAGCCAACAAACCTGTTAAAAGCTGAGCGGCAATCTGGAGGACAAAAAAGGCGATCATCGGAGAAAAGTCAATTCCGCCCAAAGGTGGAATAATCGAGCGGAATAGATTTAAGTAAGGATCGGTGAGCTGACTCAAAATGGAAAAAGGTGGCTCATACCAGTTGATATTGGGGAACCAGCTTAAAAGCACCCGCACGATCATCAGAACTAGATATATTTGCACAAATGTCGCCAGGGTACTGGCTAGCAGACCTATTGAAGAACTCATCTTTACTAAAGTTTAAAACAGCTTTCGTTTTAATTTTAGCACACCTGCGGAATTAAAAATTAAAAATTAAAAATTAAAAAATTAACATAATTAAAAATTAATTAGCTAAAAAACATTTATAGCAACCGCCAACCCTAGCTCGGTATTTTATTTGCTGATTGACCAATAAATCCGGCGCTTACTAATCTTCAGCTATTGATTCTTCGTTGTTATGGGCAGCTACATTCCCATTTACGCTGCCAAGTTGCAGGCGCACATCATCAATTGCCTGATTTAGCTGTGCAATTTTATCTTCCAAACTCAGGCGGGCCACTTCAATGCGTTCGGTTTCAAGTTGACGCTTTTTGCCTTTACTTCCCTTGGTGTCTGAGAGTTCAACCAGTGAAGTTTCAGTAGCTCTCTTAGTCAGCACTGCTCCCAAGACTGCACCCACTAAGCCACCAATCGCAGCTCCTGCAATAAATCCCCCTGTAAAACCATCTCGATTGCTCATACTTTCACCAAACCCGATAATATTTTTTTACTTACAATTAAGCTGATTTCAAGTCCCAATTGGGATTTAAACTGCTGACTAGCTGGGGCTTTTAATCTATTTTATGTGAGAGTGTAGCATTTTTGGCCTGGTTTTGAATTTCTAATTAAGGGTTTTTCAGCTCAATACACTACAAAGATGAGACTTCTCTCTAAACCTCTATTCTAGAAGGAGAGAGCTTTGGAGAGAGGTCTATTGATTTGAAAAGCGCTGTAAGGTTGAAATGATTTAAGTGCCAAAGGTGCGATCGCCTGCATCCCCCAATCCAGGTACAATAAAACCCCGCTCGTTAAGATGCTCATCAATCGCCGCCGTATAAATATTCAAACTCGGATACAGCAAACTTAAACGCTGCAAAGCCGGCCCAGCCGCCACCACAGAGATAATCCGAATCAAGCCAGGATCGATCCCACGCTGTGTCAATGCTTCCATTGTCGCCGTTATCGTCCCTCCAGTTGCCAGCATCGGCTCGCTGATTAACACCCGCGTTTCCGGGTTAAACTCCGCTGGCAACTTATTCAAATAACAACTAACTTCCAGCGTCTCCTCATTCCGCACCATGCCTAGATGATAAATCGAAGCCAAGGGAACTACCGTCTGTATTCCTTCCATGAGCCCCAATCCTGCCCGCAAAATGGGAATCACCACTAGGGGTGCTTCTGGATTGATAAACGTACCTGGACATTCCGCCAAGGGCGTTTGCACCATTGTGTCCACTGTCGGCAACCAATCTCGAATTGCCTCATAAGTCAGCCAGCGCCCCAATTCCGTCATTGCTGAACGAAACAGCACTGATGGTGTGGCTACGTCGCGGGCGACAGCTAGCCAGTGCTTAATTAAAGGATGGGGAGGGACGTAAACGCGCAGTTGCAGAGCCATTGCCAGAAAAGTAGAAAAAATACGAGTTTTAGGGAGTTTTAGAGGTGAAGTGGGATTTTTCAATCCGTTTTCCCAAGTTTCAAATCGGGACGATCGCGATCGCTCGCTGCCAACACCCAAACCATCATACTCCCCTGATACTCAATAGTCGTACAACTTGCGATCGCCAATCCCCCTTCCTTCTTTTAGCTTTTGCCCCTACCCACCAGAAATTATTGAAAAAGTTTTCTAATAGAGTTGACATAAATTTGCAACAAGGCTATAGTGATTTTTAGTGTTCTCCTCTCAAAGGATCGGCAGACGGGGGCAGTCCGCAATGGTAGACTGTTCCCGCATTTTTTTTTACAAGACTAGGGAAACAGCACGGATATTAAGACTAAAAGCAACTGGCACCCATTAGTATTGGCTTTAAACTTGGGTTTAATCTAAAATCTTAGAACTTACGCATTGATCCCTCTTTACTCATGCCTGTTTCCACCCCATCCCCATCATTTTCTGCTAACCCCCGTCAAAAGGCGCGAGAGTTTGATGTCATCGTCATCGGCTCAGGCATTGGAGGACTGGTAACAGCCACCCAGCTAGCTGCTAAGAAAGCTAAAGTGCTCGTACTCGAAAGCTACGTCATCCCCGGAGGGAGTGCCGGTTACTTCGAGCGGGAGGGCTACAAATTTGATGTCGGCGCATCGATGATTTTTGGATTTGGGCAGCAGGGCACGACTAACTTGCTCACCCGCGCTCTGCAAGCAGTGAATGTCAGCTTGGAAACGATTCCCGACCCAGTACAGATTCACTATCACCTCCCTGACGGTTTAGAAGTCCAAGTTCACCAGCTATATGAGAAATTTTTGCAAGAGCTGATCGATAAGTTTCCGCATGAGCGCGACGGTATCCGCCAATTTTATGGTGAATGCTGGAAGGTTTTCAACTGCCTAAATGCAATGGAGTTGCTTTCCCTAGAGGAAGTGGGATATCTGATGCGGGTATTTTTCAAGCATCCACTTGCCTGTTTAGGCTTGGTGAAGTATCTTCCTCAGAATGTCGGTGACATTGCTCGTCGCTATATCAAAGATCCGGTTTTACTAAAATTTATTGACATTGAGTGTTATTGTTGGTCGGTAGTTCCTGCTGAGTTAACGCCAATGATCAATGCCGGAATGGTGTTTTCAGATCGGCACTACGGCGGCATTAATTATCCAAAAGGTGGAGTCGGCCAAATTGCCCAAAAATTGGTAGAAGGGCTGGAAAAAATTGGCGGAGAAATTCAGTATAAAGCTAGGGTGGCGCGAATTATTACAGAAAATGGTCGCGCGGTTGGTGTGGAATTAACAACGGGCGAAGTTTATCAGGCAAAACGCATAGTTTCTAATGCTACTAGGTGGGATACTTTTGAGAAGTTGTTGCCCGCTGAGACGATGCCTCAGAGTGAGAAAAAATGGCAGGAACGCTATCAGAAATCTCCTAGTTTCTTAAGTTTACATTTGGGAGTTGAGGCTTCTGTGCTGCCAAAAGATACAGCTTGCCACCATATTTTATTAGAAAATTGGGATAACATGGAAGTGCCAGAAGGGACAATTTTTGTGTCAATTCCAACGCTTTTAGATCCTAGTTTAGCACCAGAGGGATATCATATTGTTCATACTTTTACGCCGAGTTGGATGGAGAAGTGGGAAGGGCTATCGGTAGGGGAGTATGAGGAGAAAAAGGAAGCGGCAGCGGGGATAGTAATTGAGAGGTTAGAGCGAATTTTTCCAGGTTTAGATGCAGGTTTGGATTATATGGAAGTGGGGACTGCGCGATCGCATCGCCGATTTTTAGGTCGAGAAGATGGAACTTATGGGCCGATTCCGCAGCGAAAATTATTGGGTTTATTGGGAATGCCATTTAATCGGACTTCTATTCCTGGCTTATATTGTGTGGGAGACAGTACGTTTCCAGGTCAGGGTTTGAATGCTGTAGCGTTTTCGGGGTTTGCTTGCGCTCATCGAATTGCTGTAGATTTGGGCTTGTGATTTTTTGAACCTAGATGAACTATAGGCGCGGATACTTAATACCACTTCGGAGGTAGATGAATAGAGATTGCTAACTGAGGTTTTAGTAGATTTTTGCAATTTATTGCCCCTTATTTTGTCATAATAAATACTTTTTTGTGACCGCTTTTTTTTCGGGGCGGTTTAACCTCTATTGATTATGCTCCAAGGACTAGGCATCCCGCATCTAGCTTGTGAAGGAGATACTAATACATTTTGACAAAAAAATGCAAAAAATATAATTTCAGCTTATATGTAAGACTGATTAACACAATAAAATTATTTTTTATTAACTTTTGACACTTAATTAACATTTAGAGGCAAAATTTAGATATCCTTCTAATAAAGACATAGTGCGATTTCAAATCTGCTGCTTGGAGCTAGACAGCAGTGCGACTCTTGCTCGGAGCACAAGGTGCATTTTTACATAAAAACTTTAATCAGCTCTTTATAGCGATGTTCTAAAAAAACACGCTAACTCTTGCCAAGAGGCTGCGCCTTTCTTTAATGCCGTAGCCTATGTGCGAACCTAAAGGTGGAATAACAATGCAAAAAAATGAATCTCCCATATATCTGCCAACCTTAGATCAAGTGATAGATCGATCGCCCCTGACGGTTGCGCCGGATACGCCGTTAATAGAGGTGGTTACGCTCATGGGCCAGATCCGCAGTACTTGTCCTGTAGGTGGAGATATTCCCTCACTACCTCTTAATTCTGAAGGCACAGAGGTTCGTACAGCCCTTGTATCTCCCCTAATCGGAGAATCTAGGGCTGGCTGTGTTTTTGTTATAGAAGAATCTGGGTCGCAATCTTCTAAAACTTCAGTGTTAAAAGGAATTTTCACCGAGAGGGATCTAGTCCAATTAATTGCTTCAGGTCAGAAATTAAGAGACACGACTCTCGCTGAAGTAATAAGTATGCCAGTTATCACTCTTAGAGAATCTAAAGATCAGGATGTTTTTACAGCATTAATCTTGCTCCGCCAGCATCAAATTCGGCACTTGCCAATCCTGGACGATCGCGATCGACTCGTAGGAGTGGTTACACCAGAAAGTATTCGCAGAGCAATGTTGCAACCCGCAAATATCCTCAAGATGCGAAGTGTCGAAGAGGTAATGATGGCGGAAGTAATTCAAGCTCCTGGTAATGCTTCAGTTCTGAGTTTAGCTCAGTTGATGGCCAAAAACCGCGTGAGCTGCATAGTAATTACACAAGAAGTGGGAGAAAAAACACAGGAAAAATCAGAGCAATTGCTAAATCCTAAATGGGTGATATCTCCTGTTAAATCTTGCTCCCAAATTCCAATAGGTATGGTGACAGAGCGGGATATTGTGCAGTTTCAGGCTCTAGAGCTAGATTTGTCTCAGCTAGAGGCTCAGACGGTGATGAGTACGCCCCTATTTTCTCTTAAACCTGAAGATTCGCTTTGGGTAGCTCATCAAGAAATGCAGCAGCGTTACGTGCGGCGATTAGTAGTAGAAGGAAAACAAGGAGAACTTTTGGGAATTCTGACGCAGACTAATTTACTGCGTGTACTTGACCCCATGGAAATGTCGGGTATTATTGATGCTTTGCATTTAGCAGTAGAGCAGCGAACGAGCGAACTAAAAAGTGCGATCGCTTCTTTAAGTTTAGCTAACGCACAGTTAGAAAGTGAAATGGCTATTCGCGAACGAGCCGAAGAGCGAATGCGCCTTCTAGAATCTTGCGTAGTCAGTGCTAATGATGCAATTGTGATTATGGATGCGGGCTTTTCAGATGCCTCAGACCCCACTATTGTCTACGTCAATGAAGCTTTTACTCAGATGACTGGCTACCGCCCTGAAGAAATTGTGGGCAAAACACCTAATTCTCTGCGTGGGCCGGCTACTGACAGTACCCAAATTGCGAAAATTCGCGGTGCTTTTTCGCGGCGAGAAGCTTTGCGACTTGAGTTGATTAACTACCGCAAAGATGGTTCAACTTATTGGGTGGAGCTTAATAGTGTACCCGTAACTAATGAACAGGGAATTTTAACTCATTGGGTGTCTGTGCAGCGTGATGTAAGCGAGCGCAAACAGATGGAACAGGCACTTTTTGAGGAAAAAGAACTGGCTCAGGTGACATTGCAATCGATTGGTGACGGTGTAATTACTACTGATGCCGCAGGTAGGATTTCTTCTCTTAACCCTGTTGCGGAAAAGCTTACGGGTTGGTCAACTGCTGAAGCGAAAGGTCTACTATTAGCAAAGGTGTTGCGGATTGTCAATGAAATTACTCGCGCACCAATGGAAAATATCGCCCAGATTGCCTTGGGGGAAGATCGGATTGTTGACCAAACAAATAATGGCATTCTGGTAGCTCTTTCCGGTCGTGAGTTTGCGATCGACCATTCAGTTGCCCCGATTCATGCTAGTGATGGTCAGATTATTGGGGCGGTTGTGGTGTTCCGAGATGTTACTCAAGTTCGCACTCAGGCTCGCCAACTATCTTGGCAGGCAACTCACGATGCTCTTACAGGTTTAGTCAATCGCCGCGAGTTTGAGTATCAGTTGGAGGCGGCTATTAATGCTGCCCAAAACTTTAAGGAGGATCATGTTCTGCTTTACTTGGATCTCGATCGCTTTAAAATTGTTAATGATACTTGCGGTCATATTTCTGGGGATGAACTGCTGCGACAAACGAGTGAGCTTTTTAAGAGTAAGATTCGTAAAAGTGATATTCTGGCTCGTTTGGGAGGAGATGAATTTGCGGTGCTGCTTTACCACTGTCCTCTGGAACAGGGATTGAATGCCGCGGAGTCTTTATTGGCTTCTATTCAGAGCTTCCGGTTTGCTTGGCAAGATAAAACTTTTTCGATTGGTGTTAGTATCGGACTGGTGGCAATTAATTCTGATTCTGCCTCTACTTCGTGTGTTTTGAGTGCGGCGGATGTGGCTTGCTACGCGGCAAAAGATAAAGGTCGTAACCGCGTACAGGTTTATCAAATTGGCGATCGCGAATTGGCAAAGCAGCGAGGTGAAACTCAGTGGGCTGTACGAATTAACCAAGCTTTAGAAGAGAATTGGTTTAGTCTTTACTGTCAGCCTATTGTACCTTTGAGTAATCCTAAAGGCAGTCCTGAACACTGCGAAGTTCTCCTTCGCCTTCAAGATGAAACAGGTCAAATTGTGTCGCCTATGGCCTTTATTCCTGCGGCTGAACGATACAATCTGATGCACGCCATCGACCGTTGGGTGATTCGCACTTTATTTGGCTATTTGCAAGATTCTTCTAGTTTCAGGCTCCAAAGACAAGAAAATTTAAAATCTAATCTTTCTTTCCCTCCTCTGGCTAAGGGTCATCACCCAAGTCTTAATTCGCTGTATGCTGTTAATCTTTCGGGAGCTAGTATTAATGATGAGCAATTTATTGATTTTTTGCACGAACAATTTACTAAATACATGATACCGCCGGAGATAATTTGTTTTGAAATTACCGAAACTCTGGCGATCGCTAATCTTAGCAAGGCGGCGAATTTCATTAAAAAACTGAAAGAATTGGGTTGCTGGTTTGCCTTAGATGATTTCGGTAGTGGGATGTCTTCTTTTGCTTATCTGAAAAATTTGCCCGTTGATTTTGTGAAGATTGATGGCAACTTTGTTAAACACATTGTAGAAAATCCGATCGATTTAGCAATGGTGGAAGCTATTAACCGAATTGGTCATGTTATGGGGATTAAAACTATTGCTGAATATGTGGAAAATGAAGCGGTTATGGAAAAACTCAAGGAACTTGGGTTAGATTATGCTCAGGGCTATTATTTAGGTAAACCTCAGCCTTTTCATTTAATAATTTCTTCTAGCATGGGTGAAGTGTTGGGGGAGTTTCCGACCAAGTCTCTGACTTTTGAAAAGAAGTTGGCTTGTTAAAGTTGTTAACAGTTAATGTTGACTCTGTGCGATCGCGCCCCCTACTGCAAACCCGTCAATTCCAGAGATTCCTGTTTCACACGACCTGCCATCGCCGCCAACTGCAAGCTCATAAAAGCATTCAAATCCTCTAAATCATATCGTGCCGTCGTAAACATCTGCTGCATCTGCTTTTCCGCCTCCACCGTCAAATATCCGGTACTGAGAGCTTGTTGGACAACTTCGCGAATCACCATCATAAAAACGTTCCTTGGTTCTCTTGCTTCTAAAATAAGTATCGGCTTTTACCCCAAAAGTCTCAGTGACGCTATCTTCTACCGCCCTGTGATACTTTTAAAGGTAGCCTGTGACTCGCTGTTAGAACATAAGGTGATTGCAATCACCCATAAATTTTTCTCAATTTATGGCTAGGGAACAGGGAACGGGGAACAGGGAACAGGGAACAGGGAACGGGGAACAGGGAAAAGCTTACTAGCTAAGGGATTATGACCAGAGGGAAGAGTTGGAGTTGCGCTAAGTGCCTTGACAGTGGCTATAAAATCCAGGCGATTAGCACTCCCAGCGATACAAACAAAGTCCGCCAATGCGGACTCAAATAAAAAGGGTTAATAAAGCAGGATTGTTATATACAATCTCCAAGACATTAATGACTGAAATCCTCACTGTGATTGCATTTTCCTTCTTCCTTCTTCCTTCTTCCTTCTTCCTTCTGCTGTAACTTAGGATGAGCTGGAATTCCCTAAATCTCTCACTTCACGGGATTCTTGCCTAACACGACCAGCCATCGCCGCTAGCTGTAAACTCATAAAAGCATTAAGGTCTTCGATATCATACTTAGTAGTGGTTAGCATTTGCCGCAGTAGATTTTCGGCTTCAACTGTCAGATAACCCGTTGTGAGAGCTTGTTGAACAACTTCGCGAATCATGATCATGGGAATATCTCAAACTTTTCAGTGCTTGCATCAGATTCAGTATTAGGTATTTCAACCGATCGCTGTGCGATCGCCATTGCCTAGTTCCTGTGACGTTTTTGGAAGCAATGCGCGATCGCTTGGTGGCTGTAACGTGACAGGCTGTGGAGAGACTGTGCGATCTCGATCACACAGTCAGATTACTGGGGATTCTGACCTGTTAAGTCGTAAACTCAAAATTTAGGGCCGATGAGGAACATTGCCCCTACAGCTTAAACGTCTATAATTGGCAAGCTTAAATAGTCAGGACAACAGTATGGCAACAGCGCATAAAGATTTGCTTCAACAAATTGATTCTCTATTGGAAAGTTTTCCTACTTTGGGTCTTCGCCTATCTCAGGCTGCTAAAGAACTGCAAGACAGTGGGATTCCAGCCTCCGACAGCTTAGTTGAAGAACTGGCGGCCTATAACAAAAACTTCGCGATCGCACAGCATCAAGCCCTCGAACTCGGAAAATCTCTGCGCGAACCAAGAAATCCCGTTTCTCTCCAAGACATCCGA
The DNA here is from genome assembly GCA_035298405.1 of Kamptonema sp. GTDB lineage: Bacteria > Cyanobacteriota > Cyanobacteriia > Cyanobacteriales > Microcoleaceae > Kamptonema. The sequence continues at coordinate 15,581 of DATGYA010000780.1, forward strand.
GATTTAGTACAGGCAGTGGCAGGAGCTCAAAGTAATGCCGAAACCCGCCAACAAGCTTTAAACATACTCGATCGCGTTTTAGGAATAGTTCATCAAGAACAAAGCAATTTTGAACCCTTACAGCCAGTTCGAGTTCAAGCCAGCGAACTTCATCGCACTATCAGCGATCCTACAGCTACCCAATTACATCCAGACGCGATCGCTTTAGCCCAAGGAAAGCATCCTCTCTCAGCATTGCTAACTTTAGTCGAACAGCAAGAAAATTTAGATGATAGCCAGTGGGCGATCTTTGAGGAGACAGTAGGTGCAGCTTTCGGCAAACCCTTAGCTGTAGCCATATCCAGAGGCAAATTAACTGTACGCGCGATCGCCGCCCCTCCTAATTTACCAACTGCCCCCCAGCCAGTTCCAGCCGAACCCTCTCTCAGCTTACCTCTGGTACTCCCCCAAGTTAAAGCCGAAGCCTTACCAGAAGTCATAATCATTCCCTCAACCAGTGCAGCGACTCCTAAAACTATCACCGTCGATCCAGACATCACAATTTTGGAGTCCCCGGCATCTGGTACTCCTATACACGAAGTAATTGTGGTTCCTAGTATTGAGGTAAATCAACCCCCTCAGAAGGTTCAAGGGCAAGACATCGTGTTTGGGCAAGCCCCCGGCACGGTGACAGCTAAGCCAGAGGCTATTGGACTCAAAGTGCTCGCTCATATCCAGGGAGTAGGCGATCGCACTTTTGCCGCTAAAGAATATGCTGGCAGTCGCGGCCAAGGTCGCCGTTTAGAAGGATTTCAAATTAATATAGAGCCACCAATTCCGGGCTTAAGCGTGCAATACATGGCTCACGTTGAAGGAGTTGGCGATACTCCTTGGTTGAATGAAGGGGAATTAGCTGGATTCCGAGGCAAAGCTAAGCGCATTGAAGGATTTGCGATCCGATTAGCAGGACCGGAAGCTTCTAAATACGATGTATTTTACACCGCTCACATTCAAAATATCGGTGATGCCGATGTTGTTTCTAATGGTAAATATTGCGGCACTCGCGGCAAATCTCTGCGGATTGAAGGCATAAAGGTTTGGGTGCAACCTTCACAAAGTGTTGTGGCGGCAAAACCTCAGCCTGTCGCCAATGTGGGACTGAAAGTACTCGCCCATATTCAAGGAATAGGCGATCGCACTTTTACTGCTGGACAGGATGCTGGCAGTCGCGGCCAAGGTCGCCGTTTAGAAGGATTTCAAATTAATATAGAGCCACCAATTCCTGGCTTAAGCTTGCAATACATGGCTCACGTTGAAGGAGTTGGCGATACTGCTTGGTTGAATGAAGGGGAGTTAGCTGGATTCCGAGGTAAAGCTAAGCGCATTGAAGGATTTGCTATCCGATTAGCGGGGCCGGAAGCTTCTAAATACGATATATTTTACACTGCTCACATTCAAAATATTGGCGATACTACTCCTGTTACCAACGGTCAATACTGCGGTACTCGCGGCAAATCTCTGCGTGTTGAATCGATGAAAGTGGGGGTAAAAGCTAAATAATTAGTAGGGTGCGTCAGAACTCAAGTCTTTGCTAATAGCAATCGGATTTTACCTGACGCACCCTACAGATTATAAGTTATATCAAACCCTTTGAAACCATTGGTAAGATTTCATCATTGTCAATTGCCTAGTGTCTAAATTCTATAAAAAACTATGGAATTTTTGAAAGAAATTTATAACAAATTGTGCCAAATACTTGCTGTCAACCCGCTAGTGATCGGACTGTTGAATTGCGCTGTTGTTCCTGTGATATGGGCTTTGGAAATACATGATTATTTATCTCCTAAAAGTAATTATAATTTGTATAAATACTATAGAAAAAAACGTCCAGATGTTTTGACCATTGAAGTGCTTTGTCCAAGCAAAGATCCGCAAAAGCCTAATCGCCTTAGCATAATGGAGGAACACTCTTTTCAACATTGTAAATTTAGTGGCAATTTAATTCGCTTCCCCATTCTCTATTTTAATAACAAAGTAATTTCTAGAGCTTTAGCGGGGAGAATTCTTCCCGAACTATTAGATATGGGTCTGCCGATTAATCCAAGCGATCGCGCCCAACTAGAAATCAAAACTTTTGATGACGATGTATCCCTAAGCTACTGGGAATCGAAAAGTAAGTGGACAATCTATGT
>DATGYA010000781.1:0-13735 GCA_035298405.1 Kamptonema sp.
TAAGTCTAAAACTCCCATCCCATTGCTGCGACCAGAGAAAGGATCGGGATTGTCCTGAGTTTGAAAGTCTTGTAGCGGTTGAGCATTATTTACAGCACCGCTATTTTGAGCAAAAGTTGGCTGAGGTAGGACAATCACAGCAGCCCCGACCGCACTTAAGACAGTCAGAATTATTCCGATGCCAGATTTAGAGGTTTTGATTTGCATAATTTTCAGTTAAAGGCTCCATAGATAATTTTATTTTAATCAGCTTTTTACGGGCAGGCAGAATGCCCACCCACAAAAAAATTCACTTTTTGTAGAACAAGCATCTTGCTGTTCCTAACACCTAAAAAGTAAAAGTTGTCCTGACTACACCAATCACTAAATCCGAATTGTCATTATTATGATCCGGGGCAGTCAGCCAAATAATACCAGGTGTAATCGAGATATTATCGCTCAACTGAAACTGATAAAAAGCTTCAACGTGCAGAGAAGTATCTTTATTTTCCGGCAAATCGTCAGTAGATGTGCTAGTTACTTTCGGTTCCATACCGACTAGAATTCCACCAACATTACCTTCTTTCAACAAATCTGGGAAAGCCAGCGTTACAGCCCAATTCCAGATTTTCATATCTCCCCGGTCAATTCGCCCTCCCAACGTCGAGAGGGTACGCTGTGCAGTGTAACCCACCCAACCACCTAGAGCCAATCGGCGGCTAATTCGCCAGGATGCCTCTATACCGTAGGAGTTATTAGAAACTGGAAGCCCTTCTTCATTGTCAATGCCAAAGAAATCCAAGCGAGAGGGGAAATTAGCGGCATTGCTGCCAGTGCCCGTAGTAAAACCGTAGGAATGAACGTAAGTTAAGCCTACTGCAAGGCGATCGCTAGGCGTAAAAGTTAATTGCGCGATCGCACCATACGGGCCATTAAACAAACCCGCGCCCCGCCTTGGGTTAGCAGCATCGGATGCTAAATATCCTAGACTTACTTCCAAGCGATCGCCAAACCGATGCCTCAGCCCAATACCCGCGCCCCCAATTTGATAATAAATGGGATTGCGCGTACCAAAATTAGAAAGCGCTCCACTCCCCCCATCCCCATCAAAGAAAGGGTTAACAGTATTAGTAAAATCATCGGCAGCCCCAGCATTTGCCTCAAGAATAACTGTTGTACTCTTGCCAATAGGAAAACTATAAAGCAAAGCATCTAAAGCCACCGTATTACTAGCCTCCCCAAAAGGCCCCGCATTAAACCGCAGTTCCCCTTCCGGCGTAAACGTAGAATTAGTAGAATACGAGCCCAGATTTATTACTTGCAGCCTAGTTCTGAGCAAATCTTCACCACTAAAACTCGTATCAAAGTTGAGACGAACTCTACTGCCAAAAGCCGAACTACTTTCTGCCTTATCCCCAAAAGCATTGTCTCCTGTCCCAATCCCAGTTAGCGCAAATATAACTTCGCCATTAAGTTTAGTAGTAGTCGAAAACTGATTTGCCTCTAATTCCGCCGTCCTAGCCTCCAAACCATCCACGCGGCCCCGCAGGGTAGCAAGTTCGGCGGCAAATTCTTCTTGTAGCCTTTGCAGCGCTAACAAATCTTCTCTACTCACCAGATTAGTTGAACCAGCACCAATGAGCTCGTTAACGCGCTCTAAACAAGCATTTAAACCAGCGGCAAATTCGTAGCGAGTCATTGCTCTATTGCCACGATAAGTACCATCAGGATACCCCGCAATACAGCCGTAGCGCTCAACTAGAGATTGCAGAGCTTGGAAAGCCCAATCTGTAGGCTGAACGTCAGAAAGTTGAGAAACCGATGTTACTTGGCCAACAGGATCGGTATTAGCGTTATTTTCAGAACTGTATTGGTCAATTTGCTCGCTTACTGTAGAAGTAGGGGTCGCTTGTGGAGCTTCGACCGTTGAATCTAAATTCCCAGAAATAAGCGTTTTCGCCTCAGAAATTGGCGTTAGCCTTTCTGAATTATCCAAAACCAGATCGGGCGCGTAGGCGTAGCCAGCCGCAGGCATCGCCGCTTTCACCCCCTCAACAGCAAAACCTCCCCCCAAACCCCCAACTTTCCCTTCCTCTTCCCTCTGCGCCCTCTGCGCCTCTGCGGTTCCTTCCTTAATCTCTACCTGAGATTGTAAATCAATATCATTGACCCCTTGCATCGGAGTCATCTTTACTAAATTTGTAGCGATTTCGACAGAAGACTCTGCTAAAACCGTAGCAGGCACTACCAAACTCATTCCTAATACTGCTGGGCTTACCAGTAGTGCTTTCCACAAAATCCTAGACATTTGAACCTCACACCAATTTTAAGTTAAATCCTGATTTGACCCTTGGAGAAATCTACAAAGTTTCTCAAATCATCCGTCTGAAGAGATTAATTGTCAATAAATAACTAATTCTTAACTTTGCGGGGGATGAGACCGATCTCAGTAAAATCTACTTGAGCGATCGGATTTGTATTTTTATAGGAGTTTGCGATCGCCTATCCCCTTCTGAATAGAGATTGGGGTAACTAACTTTTAGAGATGACACTTACATTACACAAAATAAGTTATTTGTCAATATCTAAAATTCAAAATCACTAAAATTAAAGTGGGGAGATTCAGTGAAGTCTGCTTTAGAACTAAAATGTGCTCTTGTTCACGAATGGTTAACGCCCAAAGCAACTGGCGGCTCTGAACTCGTTGTAGAAGAAATCCTTAAACACATCAACGCCGATGTTTTTGCCCTCATCGACTTTGAATCAAGCAATCCTCAAAGCTATCTTTACAAACGCGCGATCGGCAAAACATTTTTACAACACTTTCCTTTCGCCCGCAGCGGCGTACAAAAATATCTGCCCCTATTACCTTTAGCCATCGAACAACTAGATTTGCGGGAGTACGACATCATTCTTTCCTCCTCCCACGCCGTCGCTAAGGGCGTTCTCACCAGCCCCCAGCAACTTCACCTCTGTTACTGCCATACTCCCATGCGCTACGCCTGGGACTTAACTTTTGACTACCTCCACAGCAGCAAAGCCGGAGTTGGCATTCAGGGTCTACTAACGCGATACTTGCTGCACACAATTCGCCAGTGGGACGTAATTTCTGCCAATCGGGTAGATTATTTCATCGCCAACTCTCAACACACGGCGCGGCGGATCTGGCGGTGCTATCGGCGATCGGCAGAAGTAATTTACCCGCCGGTAAACGTCGATCGCTTCCGCTTTGAACCTGAGAAAGAAGATTTTTACCTGATAGTTTGCCGCTTGGTGAGTTACAAGAAAATCTCCACAGTCGTCAAAGCTTTCAACAAATTAGGTCGTCCCCTGATCGCGATCGGTACCGGGCCTGAGTTAGACTTGATTCGCCAAATAGCTCAACCCAACGTGCAAGTACTCGGTTGGCAGCCTGCTGAAGTAGTAGAGAAGTACATGGCTTCAGCAAAAGCCTTCGTCTATGCTGCTTGCGAAGATTTCGGCATTGCCTTAGTCGAGGCTCAAGCTTGCGGAACTCCTGTCATTGCTTACGGGGCAGGGGGTGCATTGGAAACAGTGGTCGATATTCGCCAACATCCCGACTCTGGAACAGGTTTATTTTTTCCAATTCAGACGGAGGAAGCTATAGTTGCAGCAGTAGAAACTTTTGAGACTTTGAGCGGGGCTTTTGACCCAGAAGTGGGGCGATCGCGGGCCGCTCAGTTCCATCCTAAAATTTTTCAGCAACGCTACCTAACTTTTTTAGAACGTTGCTGGCAAGAATTTCAAACTGTAAAATTTTAAGGGAGATAGACCTCGAAAATCAATCAGGGAAAGAGTTTAGGCATTATATCCGCTGTCGCCTCCCCAGGCGCTACAGGGGAAAGTTACCACTTTTTAGTGATTCATTATGTCTAATTCCTTCTACCTTGTGTCTTAAGGCTTTATGATCGTGACTGTGTGTGGTGTGAATTGAAGGAGTAAGATGACTGCCGACAGCCAACTCATCTCCGGCAAGGTAATTCGAGCGATCGCGAGACGCGGTTTTCAGCCTGTCCTGCCTAGAGACGGACGCATAGGCCTGTCTGTACAGAGCCTAGACGGAGAGTTTTTCAAAAGGTGCTTTGACATCTTGTTTTCCTTATCAGTTCTGATAACGTTTGCCCCGGTTTACCTGCTTTTGGTTCTACTAATTGCTTTAAGCTCCCAGGGGCCAGTTTTTTACGTACAGGAAAGAGTCGGCCAAAACCGCCAGCTCTTTAACTGTCTTAAATTCAGAACTATGGTGGAAAATGCGGACGAAATATTAGTGGAGATTATGGAAACTTCCCCCCATCTCCGCCAAGAATTTCAGGACAATTTCAAGCTGAAACAAGACCCTCGAATTACATGGATTGGGAGATTTTTACGAGTTACCAGTTTAGATGAATTTCCCCAGTTTTGGAATGTGCTAAAAGGAGATATGAGTGTCGTAGGGCCCCGCCCCTTAGTTGTTGACGAACTGCCGAGATACGGCCGTCACATCAATAAAATCTTGACCATCAGACCTGGAATCACTGGGCTGTGGCAAGTTTCGGGGCGCAATGACATTCCCTATCCTCGCCGAGTCCAAATTGACCTTTACTATGTAAACGCCAAAAATCTATGGATGGATCTCTGGATCGTTTTCAAAACTATTGGCGTGGTGATTTTCCCCAAAAATAACGGGGCTTACTAAACCAGCTATCAACATTCATCTACTATCAATCAGCTCTCAATTATTAATTTTTCAGAGGTTAATTAGCCGATAGATATTAGATGAATGTCGATCAGTAGGTAGGTGTATATAAACTCAACGTCCTTGTAGGGTGGGTATTGTCCACCCTAAATTCAATTATGATATGATAAAACCTTACGCACTTTTGTCACCCAGCGGGGGACAGGGAGCGAGGGTTCATAGGAGTAGGAGTTCAGGGTGCAAGCAAAAATTCCTCCTGCTTCGTCAACAATTAACAGTTAACAGTTAATAGTTAACAGTTAACACTAGATTTACAGTCTGTGAAGGTACAATCAGATGACGGAACGCAAGCGCGCGCTAATCACCGGTATTACAGGTCAAGATGGCTCCTACTTGAGCGAATTGCTACTAGAAAAGGGATATGAAGTTCACGGAATTATCCGGCGGAGTTCAACCTTCAATACAGATCGAATTGACCATATTTATGTCGATCCTCATAGCGAGAATGCCCGTTTATTTCTCCACTACGGCGATTTAACAGATGGTACAACCCTGCGCCGGATTTTGGAAGAAGTCCAACCGATTGAAATTTATAACTTAGGTGCTCAATCTCACGTTCGGGTAAGTTTTGATGCCCCAGAATATACCGTTGACGCGGTGGGTTTAGGGGTATTGCGCCTATTAGAAGCAATTCGCGACTACCGTCACCGGACAGGAATTGAGGTGCGATTTTATCAGGCGGGTTCTTCTGAGATGTATGGTTTAGTACAGGAAGTTCCCCAAAAAGAAACGACACCATTTTATCCGAGAAGTCCTTATGCTTGTGCTAAGGTTTATGCCCACTGGCAAACAATAAATTACCGCGAATCTTACGGGATGTTTGCAACTAACGGCATTCTATTTAACCATGAATCGCCTCGGCGCGGTGAGACGTTTGTAACCCGGAAGATTACTCGTGCGGTGGCTAGAATTGTGGCAGGGAAGCAGAAAAAACTTTACCTTGGCAATCTCGATTCTAAGCGCGACTGGGGCTATGCTAAGGACTACGTGAAGGCGATGTGGCTGATGTTACAGCACGATGAACCTGATGATTTCGTGGTGGCGACGAATGAAACCCATTCTATTCGTGAATTTCTAGATAAGGCATTCGAGTATGTCAATTTAGATTGGCACAAATATGTTGAGTTTGACGAACGCTATTTACGTCCCGCAGAAGTGGAATTGTTGATTGGTGATTCTACTAAAGCGCGGCAAAAGTTAGGTTGGGAACCTTCTGTTACTTTTGACGAGTTAGTACACTTAATGGTGGACTCTGATATTAAGGCTTTGGAACAGCAGCTTCGAGGTTCTGGAAACGGTTTTGATTAGTTTCTACTAAAATTAAACGTGGGGTGGGCATTGACTACTAAATATCTATAACTTAGGTAAAGCAATAATTTGTGTCAATGTCTACCCTACAGCTTGTGCCAACAAATTGCTCTGCAAATTGAGGATAGAAATTATGACTGGGTTAGATTTGAGCGACAAGCGGATTTTGGTTACAGGCGGGGCTGGTTTTTTGGGACGGCAAGTTATCGATGAGCTTGTAAAATCGGGGGCGGATCGGGAGAAGATTTCGGTGCCGCGATCGCGCGATTTAGACCTCCGAGTGATGGAAAATTGTCAACGTGCGGCCGAACACCAAGATATCATCATTCACTTAGCAGCTCACGTTGGTGGCATTGGTTTAAATCAAGCAAAACCTGCTGAATTATTTTACGATAATTTGATGATGGGGGCTCAATTAATTCATGCTGCCTATCAAGCGGGTGTTCAAAAATTTACCTGCGTTGGGACTATTTGCGCTTATCCCAAGTTTACTCCTGTGCCGTTTAAGGAAGACGATCTTTGGAATGGCTACCCAGAGGAAACTAATGCACCTTATGGAGTTGCGAAGAAAGCTTTATTAGTGCAATTGCAATCTTATCGGCAGCAGTATGGGTTTAATGGTATCTATTTGTTACCCGTAAATTTGTATGGCCCTGAAGATAATTTTGATCCCAAAAGTTCCCATGTAATTCCAGCCTTAATTCGCAAGGTACATGAGGCCCAGCAAAGAGGGGATAAAGAGTTGCCAGTCTGGGGTGATGGCAGCCCTACTCGCGAGTTTTTATATTCAGCCGATGCAGCGCGGGGTATTGCGATGGCAACTCTATTGTATAACGATCCTGCACCTGTGAATTTAGGAACTAATTATGAAATCTCGATTCGAGATTTGATTACCTTAATTTGCGAATTGATGGGATTTGAAGGGGAAATAGTTTGGCAAACGGATAAACCTAATGGTCAACCGCGCCGATGTTTGGATACAGAAAGGGCTAAAAAGGCTTTTGGGTTTACTGCTGAGATGGAGTTTAAGGAAGGTTTGAAAAAAACAATTGAATGGTATCGGGAAAACGCGGTATAAGTTGATATTAAACCCGGTTCTTTCACGAGACCGGGTTTTTTGAAATTATTATTGGTTGGCTAGATAAATTGCCTTGTTTTAGGTTAAGCCAGGAAGGTAAAACTAAAAAAGAAGTGCGATCGCGCCTCAGTTAAGAAAGAACTACCGCTATTGGAGACATATAGTTAAAACCTAACTTGACCAGAGTGTATTACCCCTACTTGCCCACACGCATCTGTGTAATACCATTCACCTATAGAACCATAAATATTTATATTAGTGCGACTTCGGATCGAACACAGAATCTCTCCATTAGGATATTTTCTTATATTTGAAGGTGGATCGAAAACTGTTGCTGTACCTGCTCTAGATGTAGGATTTCTATACTGACACACTACATCCAACATATTTTGAGTAGCTGGAGATTGAGGACGCTGTATTGTTCTCTCTGGGAAGCTTGTCCAAATTCCGGCTTCACAGTTAGCTTGACTTTGTACTCGCTCTTGTCCTAAGTAGTAAACAAAATCAATACTTTTATAACTTGCCCTAGAGATAGAACACAAGTCTACATTAACGCTTTGTCCGCCTACGGCTTTACCTGCATAATAGTTACAATTTTGAGCCTCAGCCCTCTGATTATGGCTGAAAAATGTACCAAAAAAGAAAGATGCAATAAATAGTCCTATGGAGGTTTTTATTGGTGATTTCATCTTGTTACCTTTTTTTTGCTATAGTTTATGAGCCAAACAGCATATATTATCTCTCGATTATATACTATAACATATTCACAGTAATGTCCAGTCAAAAAAACTCATAAAGTATTCTGGTAAATGGTGAAACAGTAAGTCAAAAGCCTGACTTAGGGAAAGGTTTAGCCAAAGACTATGCTCTACACCAGTTCTCCAATCGCAAAACCCGCCATCTATATGCACCAATCATAAATAATATGCCCAGCAAAGTCGAATTAAGGCGATCGCACCTCAAAATCAGGCAATCTCTATCCATTCAAGAATGGAAAGAAAAAAGCGATCGCATCTGCACCCATATCCAAAACTCATCCCAATTCACCAAAGCAAACACAATCCTCGCTTACTTCAGCTATCGCCAAGAACCAGACTTAGCTCCCCTATTTACGATCCCTAAAAGATGGGGATTTCCCCGCTGTATTCGCAACAACTTATGCTGGCATACATGGACACCAGGAGAAAATTTACAAACAGGAACCTATGGCATACTCACACCTGATCCAGACAGCCCAATATTAGAACCATCCGAAGTAGACTTAATCCTTGTACCCGCACTAGCCTGCGACGCACGCGGCTATCGCTTGGGTTATGGTGGCGGCTATTATGACAGAATGCTAAGTTTAGCAGAGTGGGCATCAAAACCTGCGATCGCTATATTATTTGAATGTGGTTATTTAGCTGAACTGCCAATAGATTCCTGGGATAAACCCCTGCCAAGTCTTTGTACAGAAATATCTTTAAGACTCAGCCAAAAAGCATAAAATTCAAAGCCGCTATTTTTGAGAAAGTTTAGGCAGGATCTGCATCTAGTTCTCACAGAAATGGTATATAACAAGTTGGAGAACAAACTCTCCCGCTATACTGCTGCGATTAAGGCGAGAACGTCAACTCAGTTGTCCGTTGTATGGCACGGCACAAAAATCGACTTGGCGAAGCCCCCTACCAACAGACAACCACTCACCACCTATGGCCCAACGCTACATCCGAATCCAAACCCCACAAGGACAGATCCATTACGGTTTACTGCAACTAAGCAGAAGTGTCCAGGTACTCGATGCACCTCCCTGGCTGAAAGGACAGCCTACAAACTTAGAGATCCAACCAGACGCTTACCAAATTCTCGCCCCCTGTTCTCCCTCCAAAATTATCGCCGTCGGCAAAAATTATACCGATCATGCTGCCGAGATGGGAACGCCAGTCCCCGCAGAACCCCTCCTATTCCTCAAACCCCCTACTACCACCATCCCCACAGGTGCACAGATTCGCTACCCCCAGCAGTCACAGCGAGTAGACTACGAAGGCGAATTAGCCCTAGTAATTGGTGAAAATTGTATTAACTGTAGCCCCGAACAGGCTCACAGCAAAATTTGGGGCTACACCATCGCCAACGATATCACCGCTCGTGACTTGCAAAAACGGGACGGTCAGTGGACGAGAGCGAAAGGATTTGATACTTTCTGCCCATTAGGGCCTTGGATAGTCCGCGAACTCAGTCCGGGGGCGCGGTTGCAGAGTTTTCTCAACGACACGACAGACCCAGTGCAATCTGCCCTCATTAGTGAGATGGTATTTTCACCGGATTTTCTAGTTTCTTATATCAGCCAAGTTATGACCCTAATGCCTGGAGATGTGATCCTAACTGGCACGCCCCAAGGTGTAGGACCATTACAAATAGGCGATCGCATCCGAGTAGAAATAGAAGGTATCGGTTGCCTAGAAAACACTGTCACCGCTAAATAATTAAAAATTAGAAATTAAAAATTAAAAATTGAATCAATAAAAATTAAAAATTAAATCCATCATTTTTAATTTTTAACTTTTAATTTTTAATTATTACCGCACCTGCATATAAACAGCATCAGAAAGCGGAGGAATTTCTGCATAGCGACCCAATAGCGACTGAACTACTGCATAAACAAAAGCTGCCAGCACGCCCAGAAACACCATATTAAAAAGAGTTTCAATCACAAACTTGACTTGAACGCCCCCAGCCAAAATCGGCAAAATCAAAGCGCATAAAACCAAAATAATGTCTAAAAGAATCGCCTGCATCGCATTGAAACGAATAAAATGATTAATGTTTTCGTTTCTAACAACACCTAAATACAAGCCAAAGAAAATAATCAAGCTAGCAAAAGGTACACTGCTGTAAAGCTGTAACACGGGGACTAGCGGCACAAAAAATAGTCGGAGTGCAGGAAACTGTTGAAATAGAAACTGACCAAACTGTAGCCCGTCAACCAGGGGTAACAAATAAGGCAGACAAGCAAAAATTCGGTCGGGAACAGTCGTAGAGCCGCGCCAAGTCATAGATACTTCTCCTAAGTTAAACAATTAACAGTTGATTCACACTACACTCAGGATAACGCAGTCGCAAGCTTACTTCCGACGCACCGACAAAAACCCCTTTCAACTTTGAACCTACCTAAGTGCTAGCTTTACTCACAAAAATTACTGTATGTTAGCAATGCGGAAGCCCATCTGACACTCATACTGGTCGGGTTGGCTGGCAGCAGGTTTGGGGAGAGGATGACCGCAGCGGAGTTCATTCCGGCTCCAACGCGGCTGACCGCTCTGATCCGCAAGTAAACAACCTTGACAAACAGAATGAGGAACAAGCATCTGGTTTTCCATTAAAATGACTAACATTTAACACCTCCGGGAGAGTCCAGAACGCTGGTTTCATTGTACGCCAATACTTTGGAAGATGCTGGTAAAATTGAACACAATGTAATATTTATGTCAATGGCGCAAAAACCGAATTATTTTGCAAGGGGCGAAAGATACGGGAACTCTATCAGGGCATTTTGAGGTCTTTCCAAAAAAGTAGGCGTTCAAGTCGCTTTCAAAGATAGCCAGCACTAACATTCTAGAAAAACCTCGAATTGCGATCGCTCCTGGCCGACAGGACACTAAGAAAATGGGAAAATGGGGAGATGGAAAAAATTCCTACTTCTTAGTGCTAACGTAACACTGCCCTTCCTTGCGGCTTTCATACCCCAGGCAAGCGGCGGTATGATAACGATGTGTAAGTCCAAGCCCACTCATCCCAAATCAACAAGAGGTTTACTTCGTGAGCGATTCTAATTTAGAAATCCTAAGCAAAACCGATCCGCTAGTTGCCGATTTAATCGGGCAAGAACTCCAGCGACAGCGGGATCACCTAGAACTGATTGCCAGCGAAAACTTTACGTCAGCAGCAGTTTTAGCAGCTCAAGGTTCCGTTTTGACCAATAAGTATGCAGAAGGCTTGCCGACAAAACGCTACTATGGCGGTTGCGAGATTATTGATAGCGTAGAACAACTGGCTATAGACCGCGCCAAGCAGCTTTTTGGCGCTGCCCACGCTAACGTTCAACCTCACTCCGGAGCCCAGGCAAATTTTGCAGTATTTTTAGCACTGCTGGAGCCTGGGGACACGATTATGGGGATGGACTTGTCTCATGGGGGACATTTAACTCACGGTTCTCCTGTCAATGTATCTGGCAAATGGTTCAAGGCTTGTCACTATGGCGTTAGCCGGGAAACAGAAGAGTTAGACTACGCTGAAATATTAGAATTAGCAAAACAACATCGGCCAAAATTGTTGATTTGCGGTTATTCGGCTTATTCTCGTATTATTGACTTTGAGAAATTTCGCGCGATCGCAGATGAAGTAGGCGCTTACCTACTCGCTGACATTGCCCACATCGCCGGCTTAGTCGCCACCGGCCATCACCCCAGCCCCCTCGCCCATTGCCACGTAGTCACCACCACCACCCACAAAACCCTCCGGGGCCCCAGAGGCGGCTTAATTCTGACAAATGACCCCGAACTTGGTAAAAAGCTCGATAAAGCAGTTTTTCCCGGCAATCAGGGTGGCCCCTTAGAGCACGTTATCGCTGGCAAAGCCGTAGCTTTTGGCGAAGCCTTAAAGCCAGAATTCAAAATCTACTCCGGCAAAGTGATTGAAAATGCTCGCGTAATGGCAAATCAATTGCTGGAACGAGGCTTAAAGATTGTCTCTGGAGGTACAGATAATCATTTGATGTTAGTTGACTTGCGATCGGTAAGCATGACTGGCAAACGGGCAGATCAACTGGTTAGTGGCATTAATATTACCGCCAATAAAAATACAGTTCCCTTCGATCCAGAGTCCCCCTTTGTCACCAGTGGTCTGCGGCTGGGAACCCCAGCAATGACTACCAGAGGTATGGGAGGCCCAGAATTCGTCGAGATTGCTAATATTATTGCCGACAGGCTGCTACAACCAGAAGATGAAGCCATAGCTGCGGAATGCCTCCACAGAGTAGCAACTTTGTGCGATCGCTTCCCTTTATACCCTCACCTCAACCTGAGAGCGCCAGCCTTAGTCTGATTAGCAATAATGTAGTAGACTCTGCCTGACACCCTATTTGCCCCGCACTTTATTAATTTCAGATGTCGCACCATCTGTATCACGTATTAGCCTTTCTCGTTTCAGCGATCGTTGTCCTGTCGAGTACACCGCTTGTCAAAAAAATTGGCATAGCCAGCGGGCGCGTGGATCTCCCAGGCGGACGCAAAGTACACGATCGTCCGATGGTGCGCTTAGGAGGCGTGTCTATTTTTCTGGGCACCTTAATCGCCCTGCTAATAGTCTGGTGGTGTGGAGGCTTTCTCGATGCCACCGGACAAAATCTCAACCGCCAAGACGAATATGAAATCTGGGGTGTCACCATCGGCGGCCTAGCTTTTTTCTTGATCGGTTTGGCCGATGACTTATTTTCCCTCTCTGCCTTAACTCGCCTGCTGATGCAAATCGCAGTTGCTAGTATGGCTTGGTGGGTAGGTGTGCGGATCGAATTTTTGACAATTCCCACCATGGGACTGGTACCTATTGAAGTCCTGAGTTTGCCCGTGACGGTAATTTGGCTAGTAGGTATGGCCAACGCTATTAACTGGATCGATGGTTTAGATGGTTTGGCCGCTGGCGTTTCAGGTATTGCTGCGGTTGTCATGCTGATTGTCAGCTTATTCATGCACCAACCAGCCGCCGCTTTAATTGCTGCCGCCTTAGCTGGCGGTTCCCTGGGATTTCTGCGCTATAACTTCAATCCGGCTCAAATCTTTATGGGAGACGGAGGTGCTTATTTTATGGGATTTACCCTAGCTGGAGTTGGTGTAATTGGCTTGGTTAAAACTACTGCTGTCACCTCTGTGTTGCTGCCATACTTGATTCTAGCTGTGCCAATTTTAGATATGTCGGCCGTCATCCTCGATCGCTTGCGTAATGGTAAGTCGCCATTTATTGCTGACAAACGCCATTTACACCATCGACTTTTAGAAGCAGGATTATCACAAAGATTAACTGTTTTGTTTATTTACTCTTTAACGCTTTGGGTGGGAAGTTTAGCGCTGGCTTTTTCAGGGATTCCCAGTGGCTTAGTTTACGCCTTGAGTGCAACAGGTTTGCTAGGATACACAAGCTGGAAAGTCTGGAAACACGCCAGGAATTAAAATTAAAAATTAAAAATTAAAAATTAAAAATGTAAGAAGGCAAATGTAATACTAAATTCGGTTCTATGACTTTTTTAGATGAAATGCAGAAGACACAGAGGGAAGCAGCAAGAAGGTACAATCAAAAAAGGAAATCAATTTCCTCATTTTTAATTTTTAATTTCTAATTTTTAATTTCCCAAGATGACTGCTGAAATTATTTGCGTCGGCACAGAGTTACTGCTAGGGGATATTCTCAATAGCAATGCCCAGTTTTTAGCGAAACAATTAGCGAGTTTAGGGATTCCCCATTATTACCAAAGTGTGGTAGGGGACAATCCAGAACGGATTAAACAGGTGTTAGAGATTGCCATAGCGCGATCGCAACTGCTCCTGTTCACAGGCGGTCTTGGCCCCACTCCTGACGACCTC
>DATGYA010000782.1:0-4746 GCA_035298405.1 Kamptonema sp.
CCTTCCTTCTTCCTTCTTCCTTCTTCCTTCTTCCTTCTTCCTTCTTCCTTCTTCCTTCTTCTGATATTAAGGTTGTAGGGGCGATCCCAGTTCTGGTAAAATCAACAGCACAGTTTAGTATTCATGGGATAGATAAACAAACTCAAAAATTTGAGTTTGGCAAGCTTATCCCTACCACCAACCACAAACACCAAGTAAACACAACCTGGATTACTAGCGAGTGTCTGTAGGCTTTTTGACAAAGCCATTGCGCGTTAGGTTCGCGTAGCTCTCAACAATCCCATCTCCTTAATATGGGGCGGGAGTGTCAAACGTGCTTAAAAATTGCTTGGGTATACCCCAGTCAGCGGTCAACAGACTGCTGTATGCTGGTTTGTGCTCGATCCTTGCGGTCGTAAAGCTGCACTCCAGCTACAAAGTTACGACTGCGGGCCCCAATCAAAGTGGAATATAAACTTGAGTTGTAAACAGTGCTTTTTGTTAGAGGGAAATTATGACCATTAAGCCGGATCGCGTGGTTTTAATTGGCGTTGCCGGAGACTCCGGATGCGGGAAATCTACATTTTTGCGCCGACTGACGGATTTGTTCGGGGAAGATTTCGTGACGGTGATCTGTTTAGATGACTATCACTGCCTGGATCGCAAGCAGCGCAAGGAAACGGGGATTACTGCTCTTGACCCCAGAGCCAACAATTTTGACCTGATGGCTGAGCAAATGAAGGCGCTCAAAAATGGTCAGGCGATTAATAAGCCGATTTACAACCACGAAACCGGCGCGATCGATCCGCCTGAGATCATTGAGCCGAATCATGTAATCGTGATTGAGGGGCTTCACCCTCTGTACGATGAGCGGGTGCGATCGCTGCTTGATTTCAGTGTCTATCTTGACATCAGTGATGAGGTGAAGATTGCCTGGAAAATTCAGCGGGATATGTCGGAACGCGGCCACAGCTATGAAGATGTGTTATTTGCGATTAATGCTCGTAAGCCAGATTTTCAGGCCTATATTGACCCACAAAAGCAGTATGCAGATGTGGTAATTCAAGTGTTGCCGACTAATTTGATTAAGGAAGATAAAGAGCGTAAAGTGTTGCGCGTGCAGATGATTCAACGCGAAGGGATTGCGAATTTTGAATCTGCCTATTTGTTTGATGAGGGTTCAACTATTCACTGGACTCCTTGCGGTCGCAAGCTGACTTGTTCTTATCCTGGGATTAAGATGTACTACGGGCCTGATTCTTATTATGGCAACGAAGTCTCAATTTTGGAAGTAGACGGTCAGTTTGATGATTTGGAAGAAGTGATCTACATTGAAAGACATTTGAGCAAGATTTCAACTAAGTATGAAGGTGAGATGACTCATTTGTTGTTACAACACCGCGAGTATCCAGGTTCTAATAATGGGACTGGTTTGTTTCAGGTGTTGGTAGGGTTGAAGATGCGCGCAACTTATGAGAGGTTGACTGCGAAGGAACAGAAAGTAGCTGTTGCTGTTTGAGCGTAAAAATTGAGAGATTTGAGGGGCGCGATCGCGCCTCTTTTTTTATCTTAAGCAAGAAGGAAGAAGGAAGAAGGAAGAAGGAAGAAGGATGAGGTAATAATAGCAAGGGTTTCGGCAATCAAGATAGTCCTAACCGTCTTGGCGGTTGCTATATAATCAATTAGGCATTAGCCAGATACTACTAAAGAGAACTTGACTCTACTTGATGCGGTTCCTGAGTCTTGTCTAAGGGGACAGTTAAAAATGCTCGCAGTTGCTTTTCATGAAATCCTCTCGCCATTTCACAGACTATCTCAGCAAAAGGAATCCATTTCTCATCTAACTTTTTCAACTCTTCCGCTTGTTGGATAATCGCTTTCATATTTCCCTTTTTTGCTAAATCATACAAAATTTCTAGTGTTTCTGATGGTGGAATGACTAAAGATTCAGTCGAGTAGTTACTCACACTCAATTTAGGAGTAGATTCTGCCTGCTTTGGCTCTGCATAAATCCAAGATATATCTAATTGTGTCTCCAATAAATCAAACAATTCTGACACCTGCACAGGTTTGGGTAAAAAAGCATTTGCTCCCGCATCTAAACTCTTATATTCATCAGCTTCAAACACACTTGCAGAAGAAACGATGACAATCATTTCTTTAAGTTTTTCAACATTTCGCAAGCGACGTAGCAACTCAAACCCATCCATCACAGGCATAACTAAATCAGTGATAATGGCATCAGGATTAAACTCATTAACTTTTTCTAATCCCTCAGCACCATTAACTGCTTCTATCACTTCAAAACCTATGGGAGTTAATAAATTTACAATGACAGATCGATTTTCCCAACGGTCATCAACGACTAATAGCTTGCGTTTGTTACCTGTAAAACCGACAATTGTTCCTTTTAATTCAAAAGTAGGTTTTAAGGTAAATTCACTAGCACAAAGTAAGTCTAAATCAAACCAAAATTGACTCCCGGCACCCAATTGGCTACTTACACGAATTTGGGAATCCATCATTTCTATAATTTTTGAACTAATAGTTAATCCTAATCCTGTCCCTTCCGCCCTGCGTTTTGTCTCACCGACTTGTTCAAAGGGAGTAAATATTTTTTGTTTTTGTTCTTCACTCATTCCCACCCCTGTATCTACGATTTGAAACCGGATTTTTTTGATCGCATTCAGAGTATTTACTTCACTTTCTATTGTCGATGATTCAATCACACCAACTTTAAATGTGACGCTACCTTTATCGGTAAATTTGACGGCATTTCCTAATAAGTTAATCAGCACTTGTCTCAATCGTTTTTCATCAGCTTGAACGCTAATTGGTAGTGCTGTGTCAAATTGGCTAATAAATGTAATTCCTTTTTGTTCAGCTTTAATCCGACAAATTTCACCTACCGCCTGAAGAAATGCTAGAAAATGAAATTCGTTAGGATATAGTTCCATTTTCTGAGCTTCTATTTTGGAGAGGTCTAAAATATCATTAATCAGCGTTAGCAAATGAGAGCCACATTGCTGAATAATCCCTACGCCTTTTTGTTCAGTTTCTGGAAGGTTATTTGAACGAATTAAAATTTGAGCATAACCTAAAATACCATTGAGGGGAGTTCGTAATTCGTGACTCATGTTTGCCAGGAATTCGCTTTTAGCTTGGTTTGCTACTTCTGCTGCAACTTTAGCATTTTCAGCTTCTTCTTTAGCTTCTTTAAGTTCCGCTGTGCGTTCTTCAACTCTAATTTCTAATGCGGTAAAAGACCCTTGTAATTTTTCTGCCATCAGGTTAAAAGACTCCGCCAAAACTTCAATTTCATCCACACCCTTGATTTCAATTTTTTGGCTAAGTTCTCCCTTAGCAATCGCTTGACTGGCTTGACTTAAACGCAAGATCGGTTGAGCAATCCAATTTGAGGTAAATATACCCATTATTGTCGCTACGACTAAAGCCAGCAAACACAATAAAATCGTGGTGCGGGTGTTGGCATTAATCTGCTCCATAAAGTCGGACTCTGGTACGACAATAACAATCAGCCAGTTTAAGCCTTGACGATTGGATAAAGGGAGAATTTCTACAAATTGTTCCTGACCATTGAGTTTAATTTTGAAACCTGTTTGGCTGGTAATTCTATCTAAGCCACCTCTATATTTAGCCAAATAATCTGCTGTGGAGCGAATAATCATATCGCTGCTCTCTGTTGCTTTTATTGTTTGGGGTTTTCCATCATTTTCCTGGCGAAAAAGTTTTTCTAAAGTGGATGTTGCGATCAGTTTTCCCGACTGTTCGATAATGAAGGATTCACCATTTTTGCCAATTTTTAATTGGCTCATAAATTTACTGATATTTGATAAATCTAGTGCAATTGTTAATACTTCTAAAAAGTTACCATTTTTATAAATGGCTCGGTCGTTGGTAATTGTTGGTTTTGCTTGAACACCAACACGCATAAAAACATTACTCCAGGTAGGTTTTCCTGTGAGAACTGCATTTTTATACCAAGATTTGGTACGAGGATCGAAATTAGGAAATGATGTTAGTTGTTGAGCGGCTTCTCCGTTCTGATTGGCTGCATAACTATTCAAATCTCCCCCCGCCAACTGATCTGCTATTTTGATCGCCAGTCCTCCATCTTCAAGTTTTTCGGCGGCAATAAATGTTCCTTCCTGATTGGCGATCGCAATATTAGTAACTGAATCAAATATTTGAATTTGCTTCCACAGGTATTTAGATGTTTTTTTCAAATCTTGCGAATTTAATAGACCAAGACTGACGGCATCTGCATTGATCTGATTAATTGTTGGAGGCACTGCCAAATAAACTTCAAGTTTTTGCTCAATGCGATACGCCACCTCTCTTTGTAACTGAGTAACCACATCATTAACTGCTTTTTGTCCATTACGCAAAGACAACCATCCTGTTAGTCCAACAGCAGCAAATATTTGTAGGACAAAAGGGATAACAAGGACACCACGCAGAGGGAATTTTTGAGAGTTCGCAGCAGTTGGACGCATAGTAATTATTGTGAAGATACTATTTGGTCGAATATAACTACTTTCCTTTTAAATCATTGTATCCTAGAAAATATTGATATTTGAGAAAGCAACAATTGTTCATAACAAACTTTTTTTACATAAGTTTTAAGAGAGTGCAGAGAAAAGTTAGGCGATGGTGTTTGGAAGTAGAGAGGTTAAAAAGGTTTTTCCGGCGATATTGAGGTCACTATCCAGGGAAAAAGTTAGACTGCGAACTCGGATATCGCCA
>DATGYA010000783.1:0-5508 GCA_035298405.1 Kamptonema sp.
TCTTCCTTCTTCCTTCTTCCTTCTTCCTTCTACTTAGTATTTGCGATCGCGTTACCCATTAAACCCTTGGATTAGTTCGGTTTCCGGCCCCAACCTCACCTAAGTATATGAAGTTGACTTACTTATTTAGTAGCTACAACAGCTATATTCCAAGCCAATCGCTTCATCAAAGGCAGCTTTTTCAACCAGGTATCTAATTTTTCCAACCGTCTATATTCTGGTTCTAATCTTGCTTGCTCAATGATAATTTTCTTCCAATATCGCTCTTGATTTGGATGCACCTTTTCTATCAAATAAAAGCGTAAGAAAATCCAAAGTGTAGCTAGCCAAAAAGTATCATAAGCTACATCTAAATACAGAGATTTTACAAACTTCATAATATTAATATCAAGAGGAGTTTCATCTTCAGTCCGCACCTTAGTCGCCATTTGTCGATAAACATTAATTACAGGATTATGTTTTAGCGGTTCCCAAAAACAAGCTTTACCACCTGGTTTAAGTACTCGGTGCATTTCCCGAATCGCTATTTTAGGTTCTGGCAAATGATGCAGTAAATTTGAAGCGTAGATAATATCAAAAGTATTATCAGGAAACTCTAATTCCATCGCATTTGCAGTACAACCTTCAATTTTTACGCCGTTTTTCTCTGCCAACTTCAGAGCAACTTCTACCATTCCGGGTGAATAGTCAGTTGCTACGCATAGCGCCCCTTTTTTCGCGAAATATACGCTATTTTCACCTGCACCGCATCCTAAATCTAATAGTTTTTTACCTGTAATATCACCTAATTGTTTGAGGATAAAGCGGTTCTCTGGGGCGGTGCAGGCTTCAAAATAATCTTTAACTTGAATGCCATCAACATCTATTGTCGATGCCCAAGCATCGTGAAATAGTCGCTCTTTTTCGAGTGTTTCGTCTTGCATAACGATTTCGTGAAACTTTAGCTACAATGACAATTAGATTAATTATACAGGACTTACGTAGTTACGCTATATGTAGCCTACTAATGAGTTGGCGATCGCTGAGGAACTCAAATGCGATCGCCAACCCAAAATAAATCTCGAAACGGATAATAATGAATGTTAAAATTGAACAAGAACAGGGAAAGCTAATCAAAATAAATAAATTTCCCAAACACAAAAAGGTAAAACTATTTCTGGTGACTGTTTCTGCCAACAGATGAGAGTTACAGAAGAGGGGTAAGAATGCCCAAACTAATAGGGTAAGCAATGCTCACCCTAACAATTAACTATCAACCGATAAACAGTTGATAATTAAGCTCAAACTACAGTTACTACTTCCGATACTTGACTTGCTGTTTCTGTCTGCTGTAAAGCCCCGTAAAGCCGATTCAACGCACTGACATAAGCTTGTGCTGAGGCAACAATAATATCAGTATTAGCCGCATGACCGGAAAATACTTTACCTTCATGTCGCAACCGAATTGTAACTTCTCCGATCGCATCAATTCCCGCTGTCACCGACTGTACAGAAAACTCAATTAACTCATTTGGTACATTTACCACGCGGTTAATTGCCCTGTACACAGCATCCACAGGGCCCGTACCGATCGCAGCATCGGTCAATTCCTCACCCGTTGGTGTCCTCAGCGTCACCGTCGCCGTTGGACGGGCGCGATCGCCACAGGAAACCTGTACCAATTCTACGCGGAAAAGCTCAGGCGGTTGGTGGATTTCGTCGTTCGCGATCGCCTCCAAATCCCAATCGGTAATTTCCTTCTTCTTATCTGCCAAATCCTTAAACTTGACAAACGCCTTATTCAACTCATCATCTGACAATTCAAACCCCAACTCTTTCAGCCGACTTTGGAAAGCATGGCGGCCAGAAAGTTTACCCAGAACGATTTGATTATCAGTCAAACCGATCGATGTAGCATCCATAATTTCATAAGTCAGCTTATTCTTCAAAACCCCGTCTTGATGAATTCCTGACTCGTGGGCGAAAGCATTCGCCCCTACAATTGCCTTATTTGGCTGCACCAACATCCCCGTTAAAGTCGAAACCAAACGCGAAGTCTTATAAATTTGGCGAGTGTCAATATTCGTCAGCGATGCCTCAGATTCTACTGGTCGTCCTAAGAACGGATTAAAATATTGACGACGGACGTGCAACGCCATTACTAACTCTTCTAAAGCTGCATTTCCCGCCCGTTCGCCAATACCATTAATCGTGCATTCTAACTGCCGAGCGCCATTTTTCACAGCTTCCAAGAAGTTAGCAACCGCCAAGCCTAGATCGTTGTGACCGTGAACAGAAATAATTGCTTGGTCAATGTTAGGAACATTTTCTTTAATGCCGCGAATTAAAGCGCCAAATTCAGCCGGAGTAGTGTAGCCAACCGTATCAGGAATGTTAACAGTTGTCGCCCCAGCCGCGATCGCTCTTTCCAGCACTTGATACAAAAACTCTGGATCGGAACGGCCCGCATCTTCTGGGGAAAATTCCACATCTTCCACCAAAGATTTAGCATGAGCCACCATTTCTGGCACAATTGCCAAAACTTCTGCCCTCGTCTTCTTCAACTTATATTCCAAGTGAATATCAGACGTTGCTAAAAATGTATGAATCCGACGATTAGCTGCTGGTTTTAGAGCCTTAGCCGCTGCTTCAATATCCTGTTTACTAGCTCTCGCCAAACCGCAAATAGTCGGACCACCTTCCACCCCAACCGTCTGAGCAATTTTTTGTACCGCCTCAAAATCTCCCGGACTAGCGTAGGGAAAACCTGCTTCAATTACATCTACACCCAATCTTGCTAACTGACGCGCGATCGTCAGTTTTTCATCCACATTCAAAGCAGCTCCAGGCGACTGTTCCCCATCGCGGAGCGTTGTATCAAAAATAATAATCCGGTCTGGTTTTTGTTGATTATTCATGGTAGTAAAACCCTAGCCCTCCTAAATTAAGTTATCATTCAATCTTTGTGCCTACATATCGAGAAGTTTGTGGTTTAACGGTTAACGGTTAACCGTTAACCCTTAACAATTAATCTAATAATCTATTTTCTCAATATGTTCGCGAATCTCATTGAGATCGATATAGCGATCCGTAGCATTACGGAGTTCCCTAGCAATCATCCCTTCGGTTGACACCACTGTAATATGAGTATTTTTTGAGCGCAATAGTTCAATTGCCCTCTCAAAATCTCCATCCCCACTGAAAAGTACTACTTGGTCATACTGATCTACCGTATTAAACATATCTACGACTATTTCTATGTCTAAATTAGCTTTTTGAGAATATCGGCCAGAAGCATCATCGTAGTATTCTTTGAGAATTTTAGTACGAACTGTATACCCCAGGCTAATCAAAGCATCTCGGAATCCTCGCTGATCTTGTGGATCTTTAAGACCCGTATACCAGAAAGCATTAATCAGCATCACATTAGGCTGTACATTTTCCCCTTTCTTGAAATATTCCAACACTCGTCTTGGATCGAAAAACCAACCATTTTTCTGCTGAGCGTAGAACATATTGTTCCCGTCTACAAAAATAGACAGACGGTTCATGGAGTTTGACATAAAAACTTAGACCTAATAATTGTAGAAAGGAATTTAATCTAAGTATTCGATTTTAGCAACATGGAGTTAACTTAGGCAATGGATTAAAATTAAGAAAACTCCATTTCCCCAGTATTTCATATTTTAGGCTCTGCTGCCAGAGAGTCGCTTTCATCGCACAACCACGCGGCCTCTTGTCAGAGACGCTGGCTATTGGTAACTCGATCGTGGCTTTTCCTTTAATGTAGGAGGGAGTTAAACGGGGGGTATTGCCGTAGTGCAACCCTCTGTCACGCCCCTAATTTGTACACGCTCTCTTCCCTCCCTGATTCCATAGCAGTAGTCTAAGCTTAAGCCTTTTTGCTCTCCAGGGCCCAGCGAGCCAATTCTGTCCGGTTGTGGAGGCTGGTCTTGCCCAGCATATTGCTGACATGGCTTTCTATTGTCCGTTGGCTCACATTCATCACGTCTGCAATCTCACGATTTGACAAACCCTGAGCTACCAACTGTACCACTTTTAACTCAGTGGGAGTTAAATCGACATGACGGCGGGGTTTCATTTTTGGCCCATTGTCGCTGACTGGATCTTTACGGCTAATCAGTCGAGTTGCTTGCTTGAGAGAAGATTCTACTTGTGCTACAAGTTCTTCTGGCTCAAAGGGCTTGACTATATAAACATCAGCCCCAGTGCTGAGACCTTTTACTCTGTCTTGACTTTGACCTTTAGCCGACAGGAACAAAACTGGAATCCAACTGGTGCGCGGATCGTCTCTGACGTGCTTGACTAAAGTGTAGCCGTCCATTTCTGGCATCATCACGTCGCAGATGATTAGGTCTGGAAGATCCTCTTCTAGTTTGTCTAAGGCTTCTCGACCATTTTCTGCTGTAATCACATCGTATCCCCGAAATTCTAGGTAATCTTTGACGAGCAATATCAGGTTGGGGTCATCGTCAACCAGCATTAGCCGTTTTTGATCTCCTATATTGATTTCCTTCATCTGTATTTTCCGCTAGAGGCTGCCGCTATCCTCCCTGCCACCATTTAGGGGTCAGGGGTGGCGGTGAGAGGAAAGCGGGGCGGGCTTTACCGCTTCCCCCTCAGTGAATATAACCCCATTTTATTGGGGGCTAAAAAAGTCTGTAGCTCTGAACCACAACCCCTTTTTTAAGGCGATCGCAAGTCCTATTTTAGTAGGAGAGGTTCAGTCGCTTGATGCCTTTTTACTAAACTTACTCGAATCTACTCAATAGATTCAACGTTAGCTTCCTGTTTCAATGTAGAGGGTTAGCCCCTGCTACGACCCAGGGTTAACTTGAGGCTGAACTAGCCTTACTTTGGGCAGAGTAACCCCCTGTCAGTATGGTGATACTTCTGATACTATAGAGAAATTTTAGTAGACTGCCTACTTATGTGCTCGAATGTTTTGAACAAAAGTTAATATATTCCCTGATTAGATTTATAGATAGAAGTTTTTACCATAACTGTTCCCCAAAGTATAAAAGTTATTGCTCTAAGAAATTATTAGGGTCAACTCTCAGTAGGGGGTACTGCTACATCGGGGAGAGGATGAGTTAAAAAGGCATATTCTTTGACTACCTGGTTGCCGATCAGATGCTCTTGAATGATGCGCTCGATAACGGGGGGTGTGACATCGCGATACCACACGCCGTCTGGGTAGATGACTGCTATAGGGCCGCTATTGCAAACTCGCAGACAATTGGCTTTGGTGCGAAAAATGCAGGTTGGGCGATCGCCTGTCGGTCGATCTAATTGTAGTTCTTGCAAGCGTTTTTTTAGGTAGTTCCAAGCTTCGAGGCTGGCTTGTTTGTCGCAGCACTTGGGTACGGTTTGATCGGCACAGATAAAGATGTGTCTCTCTATTTGAGGTAGTCCCAGGCTTTTGACGCAAGCCGCTAAGCTTGAGGTACAGGATTCTTCGCTGTTGTCGCTGCTTTCTAAAGGTTTCGAGGTTGGGTGAGACATGGG